>NZ_CANCWN010000028.1:0-23552 GCF_947381485.1 Limosilactobacillus avium
ACTGGCGATCACCAATTGAGATCTTCTTGCTTAATCTACGTCACTGAATTTGTTCAAGTTATTTATTGCAATCTGCCTTATTTTTAAATCCAGCCTTCTTCGCTTGAAACATTTTTTGCAAGCATGGTAATAGAGACGTATACATATATAAGACTAGCCTTTCACCCTTTTCTAAGGCATTAGGGGTCATATACGGAACAGATTCATTTACAGATATAACCGTTCTACACCGATCATCCATTTTGAAACAAATATTATAATTATTACTATCGTCTACATTCAATTTTACTTCACGTAGGATTCCACCCGTACTAATGAAGGCCCTCGTTGCAATTAGTTTTATTGTTTCTTCAGACTTACTGGAAACAACATTTTCATCATCAAATACATTTCCCAAGAAACCAGAGATAGAAGTTATACCAATTTTGCTATTTAATTTTCCTTCATTTTCGGAATAAAGATAGACTAACCAATTAAAAAAGTCGCTACTTAGATTTTCTACTTCTTCATAATTTGCCTTACCTATTAATCTCAGTACTCGATCAATTTGTTTTTCCCTTGATTCTTCAATTAAGATAAAGAATTTTTGATTCATTTCAAAGAAAATAATATCTATATTTTCTAAATTAGTTCTCTCTTTTTTAGGTAAATAATGCTGATCGGAGTCAAATATTTTTCTTTTAGCATACTCTATACGAGCAGATGCTTCGACAAAGTTAATCTCTTTTCCGCCATATGAAAATGGTAAACTCTCTACCTCACCTATGTTATTCCAAGAATATCTATAATTTCTTTCCCCATCTGGAAGCCGTTTAAATTCTTCTTGATGACGTTTACTATGCCTTACTGGATCGTCACAATGTTCTGATCTCCATTGTTCAATGTCTTCTAGTGCTGTTATATTCTTTAGCTTAAAGATTGAAGTATATATACGACTATTCATCCGTTACACCCTTACACCTAAAATCACATATATGTACTTTACATAATAATGTACTAATCATTTTTTTCTTACTTTTCATAGCGTAATCTAACGAGATCTCTTGATTTTGAATTCTTTTTGGACAAATTTCCATTCCAACTGAGACTGTATATTTCTTATTAGCCTTTCCTTCGGAAAAATAACTGTTCAATACTAAAAAATGCAGTTGATTCATTTTCTCTGTAAAGCCTAATCCTTCTTGTTCTTTTCCTGAAAAATCCCACTTTTTATCTTCTTCAAGAGCTATATCAATATAGTTTGGATTAAAAAAGACTAGCAAATCAACATTTAATCTTTTCAGCATCCACATTGTCAGACTTCCGCCTGGAGTTATTTCATAATGCATATTAAGCCTTTGTGGCTCATATATATTATTATTATTTGGCTTAAATTTAACCTCATTCTGCTCACTTGTGATGTTTATTTTCATTGGAAAAAGAATATTTGTATATACATGATTTAAAATGGCAACTATACAGGTTACAAAAAATGTTACTAATAAACTTACTATCGTATTTTGAAGTGACCTATTATGAATTCCCATATTAATTAATAATTTCAATAATATATTAGCCTTATTGCTAACAATAATAGCCGTTAAAAAACCAACTAAGAACTTAGCTAAGGCTTCAAATACACTTTTCATTATTTAAAGCCTCATTTCCTACATTCACTATATCTATAAGCGTCTTAATTTCTTCGCCATTTTTTTCAAAATGTAGAATGCCTTTCTGAGTCAATTTTATTTTATTTCTATGTGTTTTCGAGAAAAAAGTTGCACTTAATATATATTTATATTCGTCACTCACTAAGTCAAGTAGAAGCTCTCTTGAAACTCTATCGTCTTCATCGCAAATTATCTCTCTATTATCACCATCATTTGTTTCACAATCTAAAAATGATATTCCTATTCTTTCTAAATTCAAAATCAAAAAAGCAAATTTTTGATCGGTCATTATTGCCTGTTTAATACCATACTCAATCCATTTAGCAAAAAATTCTTTTTCATTTAAAAGGCTATTTAGTTTCTGTGGATTATACTGAATTGCAAATGATCCATTAATTTTTCCTTCAATATAGTCAATATTCTCTTTTTTAAAATAGTCGCTGAAATTTTTATGCTGATCTTCTTGGTACAATATTTTATAGCTTTTCATAAAAATTCCGACTTTCTTTCATTCTAGCTTACTGTTTAAATAATACATTATGATTGCTTTACAATATAATTTAAATAAATCAAAAAGGAAACCTCTTTATGTAAGTCTAGCGTAAATTCTCTAAATACTTCAACTACAATCTATAAGAATTATTTTTTAATGTATTTTTACATCAATTATTTTAATTTCTGGCTTATAACTGCCTTTCCTACCAAATTTAAGCCTCTACAAATGCCATTATCTTAGGCTTTTCTCTTCATATTTCCCCATGACATTACTCAATAGTCGAAGGAGTAATTTCTAAAGCTAGGATCAAATAGCTTGATTAAAAAAGTCGAGAGTTATTTTTTCAACAATGCAATCTTTATCTGACTAAAGCCTTAATAAGAAACATTACTTCATCTCATTACCAAGCCAAAATAATATATAAAGTCATCAAAGATGATTATATTATTTTTTGCACGTTATTCTCTATTGCTTTAATTTGCAATATAAGCCCCTCAGAACGCTATAAAGGCTTATTCGATAAAGTTATTCAAATCATAAGATAAAACGCCACACAACGCTATACTAAGTGTTATATGGTAGCTTATAAATTCTAGGTTCTTCACCTTGCTATACTTTTCATTCATTTCATAAAAAAGGCTTCATCTCTCTAACTGAGAAACGAAGCCTTCATTTTTTATGCTAGCTTTTTCACCTAATCTTTTTTATTAAATTTGGTGTATTTCTGGTGTACACACACCATAATTACCGACTTTTCCAAGAATTAAGTCTAAAGTAGGCTGTTGTACTAAAGACGTCTAAACGCCTTTATATCAACCATCTAGCTTACTTCTTGTTATTCTTTTTTTTCTTGGAATCGTTCTTAGCTTCCTTTTCGGGACGCATTGTTGGGAAGAGAATGACATCACGAATCGACTTAGCATCAGTCAGCAGCATTACCAGCCGGTCAATCCCGATACCGAGTCCACCCGTTGGCGGCATCCCGTATTCCAACGCCTGAACGTAGTCTAAGTCGACTGGTTCAGCTTCATCGTTACCGTTAGCCTTTTCCTTCGCTTGCATTTCAAACCGCTTCTTCTGGTCGATTGGGTCGTTCAATTCACTGAAGGCATTCCCCAGTTCGCTCCCATCAACGTACAGTTCAAAGCGGTCAGTCATTTCTGGATTATCCTTGTTCCGCTTAGCCAGTGGTGAAACTTCAACTGGGTATTCATAAACAAAGGTTGGTTGAATAAGGGTATCCTCCACATATTCTTCAAAGAAGGCGTTCAGGATATGTCCCTTAGTCCAGTATGGCTTATATTCAATCTTGTGTTCTTCTGCCAGCTTCTTAGCATCTTCGTCCGTCATGGACTTGTCACTGAAGTCAATCCCCGTCTTTTCCTTAACGGCATCAACCATTGTGATCCGCTTGAAGTCGCCACCCAGGTCAATATCGTGTCCCTGGTAAGTGATCTTCCCATCGTCGGATACAACCTTGGCAGCTGCCTTGACGATTCCTTCCGTTTCGTCCATTACATCATGGAAGTCAAAGTATGCGGCATAGGTTTCCATTGTCGTAAATTCAGGGTTGTGGTGCGGGTCCATCCCCTCATTCCGGAAAATCCGGCCTAATTCGTAAACCCGTTCAAAGCCCCCGACAATCAACCGCTTCAGGTACAATTCGGTTGCAATCCGTAGGTACATGTCAATGTCTAGGGCATTGTGGTGGGTAATAAACGGCCGGGCATTAGCACCACCAGCCTGGGTGTTCAAGATTGGGGTTTCCACTTCAGTAAAGCCATGGTCATCCATGTACTTCCGCACAGCCTTGATAATTGCTGTCCGTTGGTGGAAACGTTTAAAGCTCTCAGGGTTAGAAATCAGGTCAAGGTAACGCTGACGATAAATCGTCTCGGGATCCGTAACCCCTTCCCACTTGTTCGGGAGTGGGCGCAGGGCCTTGGACAAGAAGGTAATCTTGTGGGCCCGCACAGTCAATTCGCCAGTGTTGGTCTTAATGACATCCCCGTAAATCCCCAGGAAGTCACCAATATCAGCCCGCTTGAAAATATGGTAAGGTTCGTCCCCCACCATGTCCTTACGTGCATAGACCTGAATCTTACCCGTCCGGTCAACAAAATCAGCGAAACCAGCCTTACCACTACTCCGCTTCCGGGTCATCCGCCCAGCAATGGTAACCATCTCGCCCATTTCATTTAATTCTTCTTTGTCATACTTGTCATATTTGTCGTGCAGATCTTGGGCCAGGTGATCACGCTTAAAGCGCCGGCCAAAGGGTTCAATCCCCGCCTCTTTTAATTCTTCCATCTTTTCACGACGAACACGCATCTGATCTAGTTCTTGTGACACAGAATTCTCCTCCTCTTATTGAGCTTCTTTAGTTGATCTTCTGCTCTCCCGTTCTGCTGTCTGTTCAGCAAAGCGGTCAAAGATATCGTTCATTTCCTGCCGCGTTTCGGCTTCTACTAAGGCCGCCTTGGCCCGTGCTGAGCGCGGAATTCCCTTCAAATAGTAAGTTGAAAGGCCTCGGAACTCACGCACACCGATGTATTCACCCTTGAGGTCAATCAAGCGGTTAAGGTGGTCCTTAGCCATCTTAATCTTCTCCTCGGCAGTCGCTTCCGGTAACAATTCACCGGTCTCCAAGTAGTGTTCGGTCCGGGTCAGCATCCATGGGTTCCCCATCGCAGCTCGGCCAATCATTGCAGCCGTTGCACCGGTCATATCAAGGACCTTCTTGGCGTCCTCCGGTGTCCGAATATCACCGTTAGCCATGAACGGGATCGTCAGTTGATCAGCAACCTCTTTTAGTATATTCCAATCTGCGTGTCCCGTATACATCTGTTTTCGGGTCCGACCGTGCATTGCAATCGCTGCCGCCCCGGCTTTCTCTGCGGCCAGGGCATTTTGGACGGCATAAATGTGCTTATCATCCCAGCCGGTCCGCATCTTCACCGTTACCGGCTTCTTGACGGCGTCAGTAACGTAGGAGACCATCTCGTAGACCTTATCCGGGTCAAGTAACCAGCGGGCCCCCGCATCGGTCTTAACCACCTTGTTTACCGGGCAGCCCATGTTAATGTCGATCACGTCCGCCGCCGTGTGTTGGTCAACGTACTTGGCAGCTTCAACTAGCGTTTCCTTTGTTCCCCCGAAGATTTGAATTCCCATCGGGTGTTCGCTCGGGTCAACATTCATCATATTCAAGGTCTTCTTGTTGTGGTACATGATTCCCCGGTCCGAAATCATTTCGCAAACCACGTAACCAGCACCAAACTTCTTACAGATGACCCGGAAGGCCGAGTTGGTTACCCCCGCCATCGGTGCCACGACAACCTGATTGGGAATCTCAACGTTGCCAATTTTCCACTTCATAAATTCACCTCATTGCTCACGTGCAACAGAGCTGGCTTCCAATTGCACTTAGATATAGTTCGATAACTCAACCATCATAGCACATCCACCGGTTGCTAACCAAGTAACTACTTTTTCTGATTCTTATTTTTCTTTTCCTTTTCCGCAATTTCCTTATCGGCCTCGGCATCGGCAACCTTCTTGTCGTAAATTAACTGCAGTTCTTCCTCACTGAATTCGTACTTCTTACCACAGAACTGGCAAACCGTCTCCGCGTGGTGGTCCTCATCAATTAACTTCTTCAGGTCAGCCGTGCTAATACTCTCCAGGGCCCGGGCAAAGCGCTGCTTAGAGCAGTCACACTCGTAGCGGACAGGCATGGTATCCAGGATCTTCAGTTGGTCGCCAAAGATCTTTTTGAGAATGTCTTCGGGTGTATCCCCGTCACGAAGCATTTCCGAAACGAGTGGCAGCCCCTTAAGTGTCTTTTCCAACTTCGTGATTTCCTCGTCACTGGCACCAGGAAGGACCTGAATCATGAAACCACCGGCAACTTCGATACTGTCGTCCGGGTTAACAAAAACAGACAGGCCCACCGCCGACGGAATTTGTTCTGACTGGGCGAGGTAGTAGGTAAAGTCATCACCTAGCTCACCCGAGACCAGGTTGACTTCCCCGGTGTAAGGTGTCTTGTCGCCAGGAGCCATCTTGGTAACGGAGAGGGTTCCCTTCTTACCAACCGCGCCCGCTACATCAATCTTACCCTTAGCATTAGCCGGCAGGTTTACGTGGGGGTTGCCCATGTAGCCCTTTACTGTTCCCTTGGCCGTCCCGTCGGCAACAATGTAGCCAACCGGGCCGTTTCCTTGGATCTTGACCGTCATTCCGGCCTCACCTTCCAGACCGGCAGTAGCCAACAGGAGGGTCCCAACTAAGGTCCGGCCCAGAGCTGCTGATGAAGCGCTCCAGGTGTCATGAATTTCGTGGGCCTTTTCCACTAACTGGGTAGCGTTGACGGCGTATGCCCGGAACTTGCCATCCTTACTCATACTCTTTACTAAATAATCCGTTGATTTCATTATTAATTCCTCCTCGCAATAAAAAATGGGAGAACCAGCCCTGCGGCTCAGTCACTCCCATTTTATCATTTTATTATTCTTGATGGTCAGAATGATCATCCGAATGGTCCTCATCATTAGATGGGCCCTCGTGAGTATCTGGCTTATCAGATTGATCGGCGTTTTCGTCACTTGGTAACTCATTATTGTTAGCCTTGTTTTCCCGCTTTTCATCTTCGAGCCGTTCCAGTGCCCGCTTTGATTCTTCAAAAGTTTGGGCATGGGCCTCTTCATTTGCTTCAGCATGGGCCTTTTCTGGAATCTTCCCGGTCTTGTACAAGCTCAGGATTTCCTTTTCATCAAGGGTCTCATACTTAAGCAGGGCCTCAGCAATTACCTTGTGCTGCTCGCGGTGGGTCTCCAGAATGTGAAGGGCCCGTTCGTGACCCTCATTAAGGATCCGGCGAACTTCCTCATCAATCAAGGCCGCCGTCTTCTCGGAGTAAGTTGATTGGTCATAACCCTGGCCAGTAAATACCTGACCGGAGCTCTGCAGTTCAACAGGGCCAATCTTGTCGCTCATCCCGTACTGGGTAACCATTGCCCGGGCAATTTGGGTTGCCTGTTCAAAGTCGTTAGAAGCACCCGAAGACTGGGACTTGAAGATCAGCTCTTCGGCCGCACGACCACCCATTAAACCGGCAATCTGCTCTTCGGCGTTCTTCTTGGACATCAGCATTTGGTCTTCCCGTGGCAGCATAATTGCGTAACCACCGGCTCGCCCACGCGGTACAATCGTGACTTTGTGGACAACCCGGGCGTCGTTTAAGACCAGACCAACAATCGTGTGACCGGCTTCGTGGTAGGCAACGGTCTTCCGCTCTTGTGGTGATTGAACCCGGTCGTGCTTGGCTGGACCGGCAATTACCCGGTCTTCAGCTTCATCCAAGTCGTCCGCGTCAATCTGGGTCTTGTTTCGCCGGGCTGCCAGTAAGGCCGCCTCGTTCAACAGGTTGGCCAGGTCGGCCCCAACAAAGCCAGGGGTTTGCTTGGCAATTTCCTTAAGGTCAACGTCAGGTGCCAATGGCTTGTTCTTCGCGTGAACCCGCAGAATTGCTTCACGGCCCTTAACGTCCGGACGGCCGACCAGGATCTTCCGGTCGAAACGACCAGGACGCAGCAAGGCAGGATCCAGAACATCGGACCGGTTAGTGGCGGCCATCACAATGACCCCTTCGTCACCTTGGAACCCGTCCATTTCAACCAGCAATTGGTTAAGCGTCTGCTCACGTTCATCGTGGCCACCGCCCATACCATTACCACGCCGGCGACCAACGGCATCAATTTCATCAATGAAGATGATCGCTGGGGCAGCCTTTTTAGCTTGGTCAAAGAGGTCCCGGACACGGCTGGCACCAACCCCGACGAACATTTCAACGAAGTCAGAACCAGAAATGGAGAAGAATGGGACTCCTGATTCACCGGCAACCGCCTTGGCAAGCAAGGTCTTACCGGTACCCGGGGGACCCTCAAGCAAGACCCCAGATGGAATCTTGGCGCCCAGCCGGGTGAATTTCTTTGGATTCTTCAGGAATTCAACAACTTCGACCAGCTCTTGCTTTTCTTCTTCCTCACCGGCAACATCAGAGAAACGAACCTTGTTCTTTTTGGCATCTGCTGGTTTAGCTTTTGTCTTACCAAAGCTCATTACTCCACGACCGCCGCCACCTTGGCCTGCTTGGCCCATCATCATGTAGAAGAAGAAAATCATGATGACCAGCGGGAGGACGGTTAAAAGTAAGTTCATCCAGACGCTGTTGGATTCCTCCGCCCGGGTACTCAGCTTAACATTGTGCTTGTTGGCATAATTCTGTAGTTGACTAACCGTAACGTCGCTTTCCAGGACAGAACTCTGGAACTGACTTACCTTATTGTTGCGTTGCGTGGTTAAAGCAAAAACGTTATTGGAGTCATTACTATTATTAGATTGGGGCTTGCGGTAAGTCCCGGTAACCTTGTAAACTCCACCATTCGGTTGTAGCTGGACACTCTTAACCTTATTGCTCTTCAGTTCAGAGATAAACTCGCTTTGGGTGACTGTCTTGCTTTGGCCAGTGGATTGGTTACCACCGAAGAAGAAGTAGGCAATTCCCATGATACACAAGAACATCACTGCGTAGAAGAGAACGTTATGAGTAAAATTATTATTACGCCGATTGTTGTTCATAACAACCTCCTATCTACCAGCAACAATTAATTGTACAAACTATAATAGCATACTTGACAATCTTTGACCATTAAATAGCTACTATTAGTCTTCGCTATAAACGGACGGCTTCAAAACGCCGACGTACGGCAGGTTCCGGTAGTATCCCTTGTAATCCAAACCGTAGCCAACGAGGAATTCGTTCGGGACCTTGAACCCGTAATATTCAACATTAACGTCAAACTCCCGGCCCTCCGGCTTGTTGAGGAGGGAAACCGTCTTAACGCTCTTGGCCCCCCGCTTCTTCAACAGCTTTACCAGGTAATCCAGGGTCCGTCCACTATCAACAATGTCTTCAGTAATCAGGACGTTGCGCCCTTTGACGTCGGCTGTCATGTCGTGGATGAGCTTCAATTGGCCGGTGGTTGCCGTTCCCCCAAAGTAAGTTGACACATCAATGAAGTCAATCTGGGCCATGATGTCCATCTTCTTAATTAGGTCGACCGTAAAGAGGACCGCCCCGGACAGGACCGAGACAATCAAAGGCTTCTTATCCCGGTACTCAACCGTCAACTGCTTGGCCAACCGGTCGATTGCCGCTTGAATGTCATCCGCACTGTAAAGCACCTTTTCAATATCGTTGTTCATAATCCTTCTCCTTATTTATCCTCAATGCTAACCACAACCTGCTGCCACTTCTGCCGGTAGTCTACCGGCCGGGTAAACCAACTCCACTTCCGACCGACGACCCAGACCACCTGGCCTAATGCATCGACCAGGACCAACTGCCGGTCCCGCACCTGTTGGGGAACCTTCTGGTCAATCAGCACCCGGCGGACCTTCTGGTGACCACCGTTTTTCAAAATGATGAAATCATCTGCTTGCCAGTGCCGCAACGTTAGTGGGAACTGGTCAGGGGCAAGCCACATTACCTGCCCGGCCCCTTTTTTAGGGCCCGCATTCACCATCAAATATTGCTTAGCATTGATAAAATATCGTTGGCCCAATTTTACCACAGACGCCGGTGTATTTTGCCGCTGGGCCGTGATTTTCTTCCGGGAAACCAGGAAGCACTCATCATACCGGCGCTGCAAAATCTCCACTCCTGGTAAGGTCAGCTGTCCCTGGGGCGCCGCCTGATCCGCCAGTAACTTCTCAATTGCGGTCAAAAGGGCCCGCTTAACGTTCAAAACGCCCCGTTGCTTTAACCATTCCAAAAGGAGGGCTCGCTGATCAGCCTGGTCGTAGCGGTGAAGGGCCACCAGGTCCAATTCATCCCCCGCACTGACAACTTTCAACTGCTTAATCAGCCAACGGTCCCGCCAGTCCAAAAGTTGCTGCAACTGTTCATGGTAGCTAGTCAGGTGGTCCAGCAGGCGCGGGTTCTCCTTCTGAAGGGTAGGAATGATCTCGTGCCGGTAACGATTGCGGGTAATGGCGAGGTCCTGGTTAGTGACGTCCTCAAACCACTTAACCCCCTGGGTCCGGGCATAATCAACCAGGTCCTGCTTGGCAAAGGGCAAAAGGGGACGGACCAGTTGACCACTAACAAAGGGCCGCTGGTCCGCAATTCCCACCAGTTCATCCAATTGGCCACCCCGGATCATTTTCATTAGCATTGTTTCCGCCAGGTCGTTTTGGTGGTGGGCGGTCACCAGTACCCGGGCGCTTCTTTGCTTCATTAAGTTAGCAAAGAAGCGGTAACGGTAGGCCCGACCAGCCGCCTCGACTCCGCTTGCCGGGTGGGCACTGCGCGACCAGTGGGTAACGGCCAGTGCCAGGTGGTGACAGTCACAATAGTCCCTGATGAATTGTTCTTCAACCGCGCTCTGATCACGCAGCTCGTGGTTGACGTGGGCGACAACCAGCTGGGGCCGCATCGTGACTGGCAACTTCTGCAAAAGGGTTAAGAGGACCATCGAGTCAACCCCGGTGGAGACCGCCACAATCACCGTATCCTGCTTACTAAAAAAGCGGCGCCTTTGCAGGTGCCGCTTAAATTTTTCTTCTAAGCTAATCATTAAGTTAGCTCCGCCGGCCGCCACGACCGCCACGCTTACCATCTGTCTGGCGCTTTAATGTTGAAAGCCGTGATTCACTTTCCTTTAAATAGCCCGCCAACATGTCGTTAAAGTCTTCGTGGTGGTGACTATTATTGTGGTGGTGCCCACCATTGAAACCGTGGTAATTATTTTGCCGACCATGGAAGTCATTATTGCGGTGATCATGGTGAAAGCCGCCATGGTGATTATCACCATGATAGTGACCATGTTCACGGTGTTCGTGCGGGGCGGCGTCCTTCATGGACAAGGCAATCTTACCGTCATCACCGATCCGGGTTACCTTAACCGTTACTGTGTCCCCTACTGACAGCACATCGTGTACGTCCTTGATATATTTATCAGAAATCTGACTGATGTGTACCAAGCCCGTTTGGTTATCATCTAAGTCCACAAATGCACCAAAATTCGTGATTCCGGAAACCTTACCGGAAACCTTTGCTCCCACTTCAATTGCCATGAAACTAATGGATCCTCCTCAAGTCGTCTAATTTAATCATTAATTGTAGATGAGTATAACATACCCCACTATGAAATAGTAACTAGTTATTTAAATTATAGATGGTTTCGCCCTTCTTTGAGTAATTGTACTTCGCTCGCAAAACCTGTTGAACGTATTCAGGGTCATGAAGCAGCTTAATCTGGTGCTTCAGGTGCCTGCTTGTCTGCTGCTGGTCCTTCAGCTCGGTCTGACAAGCCGCAATGTTGTTATTGACCTTGGCAAGGGTTCGTCGACTGCGAACGATCTGGATCCCGAGAACCAGGAAGATTACCAAAAAGGCAATAATAATCCGCTGGCAGCGACGTTTATGAAACTGCCGTCTTTGCTGATCAGCTGAAAACTTATGGACGTATGGCGTATCAAGCTGTGAAACTTTGTTACCGGTCCGGTTTTTCATAATTTCCCCTCACTTTACTGACTTATAACAGTTTAAGTATAGCAAGGTTACCAACCAAATGTCCACATCAATGTTAATTAAATATCAATTTTTTTATAAAGCTAGTCAAAATTCTCGGCATAGGTTTCGTCGAGGATCTCGTACATATCCTCAGCTTCACTCTTCTTGGTCGTTTCCACGATCCGGTTAATCTTAACCGTTTCTGTTTTATTGCCGAACTTAATGGTTAAAGTGTCGCCCACCTTCACCTTTGTCGATGACTTAGCTGGAAGGTCATTTACCAGGATCCGTCCCTGGTCAGCAATTTCCTTAGCCACTGACCGCCGCTTGATAATCCGGGATACCTTTAAAAACTTATCTAATCGCATTATTATTCCTCCATTTACTTACTACTTACCTTTTTACCGTCATCAGCGACCTCATTGCTGAGCCCGGTGATGAACTTTGAAAGCTGGTTTAACCAATCCGCAGTTGGCATCTTGGGCTGGATAACCAGACGAACCGTCAAACGATCATCCTGTTCCCCCAGAGTGGCCTTGAACTTGGTCTTGGTCAGCAATTTAATGATCGTCGGCGCCTTAATCAGGTGGCTCTCGACCTTCGTGAAGGTAATAAAGATGTTATCGCGCTGCCGCTTGACCTGCTCAATCATTGCCAGGTCGGCGTGCTGCTTAATCTTACTGATCAGCAACAAGTTACCAACCGCTGCCGGGTAGTCACCAAAGCGGTCAATCAGGTCCCCCTGAATGTCGAGGAGTTCCTCATCGCTTTGGGCCTGGCGAATTGTCTTGTATAGTTCGATCTTTTGCCGTTGGTCATTAACGTAACTGTCCGGCAGGTAGGCCTCGACCCCGAGTTCGACCTCGGCATCCGTCCGCTGGGTCTTCTTCTTGCCCCGCTTCTTGGCAACCGCCTCGTTCAGCATTGCCGAGTACAGGTCATAACCGACAGAATCAATAAAGCCGTGCTGCTGTTTACCCAGGATGTTACCGGCGCCACGAATTGCCAGGTCCCGCATCGCAATCTTGAAGCCGGACCCGAGTTCGGTAAAGTCACGGATGGCAGCCAGGCGCTTTTCACCGAGTTCGGTCAGGACCTTATTGGGCTGGTACATGAAGTAGGCATAGGCCACCCGGTTGCTCCGGCCGATCCGTCCCCGGATCTGGTAGAGCTGGGCAAGCCCCAGGTGGTCGGCATTTTCCACGAACAGGGTGTTGACGTTGGGAATATCGACCCCGGTTTCGATGATCGAGGTGGTAACCAGGACGTCATAGTTTCCCTGAATAAATTCGTACAGGACCGTCTCGAGCTCGTTTTCACTCATTTTGCCGTGAATGTAACCAATCTTGGCCTCCGGGACTAGTTCCTGGAGGCGCATCACCGTCTCTTCGATGTCGCCGACCCGGTTGTGGAGGTAGTAGACCTGACCTCCTCGCTGCATTTCACGGAGGATACCGTCGCGAATGGCCCCGGCATTTTGCTCCATCACGTAGGTTTGGATGGGAAAACGCCCCGCTGGTGGGGTCTCGAGGACGGACAGGTCCCGCACACCAAGCATCGACATGTTCAGGGTTCGGGGAATCGGGGTCGCGGTCAGGGTCAAAACATCGACGTTGTTCTTTAGTTCCTTCAGTCGTTCCTTATGCTTGACGCCAAACCGCTGCTCTTCGTCAACAATGACCAGGCCGAGGTCCTTGAAGTGGACATCCTTCGACAGGATCCGGTGGGTCCCGACGACAATGTCAATTGTCCCGTCGGCCAGGCCCTTATCAGCAGCCTTCAATTCCTTACCCGTCTTGAACCGGGACATAAGGGCAATCTTGACCGGGAAGCCGGCAAAGCGCTTGCTCAGCGTATCAAAGTGCTGCTGGGCCAAAACGGTAGTTGGTACCAAGAAGGCGACCTGCTTACCGCCCGTGACCGCCTTGAAGATTGCTCGCATTGCCACTTCCGTTTTTCCGTAGCCGACGTCCCCCACTAACAAGCGGTCCATCGGCCGGGGCTTTTCCATGTCCTGCTTGACTTCCTTAATACTCCGCAGCTGGTCGCGGGTCTCGTTATACGGAAAGTTAGCGTCAAACTGGTTCTGCAGGTAGTCATCCTTGGGAAAGGCGTACCCCTTGGCCGCTTCCCGCTTGGCATAGAGGTCGACCAGCTCATCAGCGATATCCTCAACTTTAGAGGCCACCCGTCGCTTGGTCTTCGCCCATTCATTACCACCCAGCCGGTTGATCCGGGGGTGTTTGGACTCTGATGAGACGTATTTCTGAACCAGATTAAGCTGGGTAACCGGGACGAAGATCTGGGCGTTGTTTCGGTAGTTGATGATCATGTAGTCCTGGTGAACACCATCAACTTCCATGGTCTTGATACCACTGAAAATCCCAATCCCGTGGTTGACGTGCACAACGTAGTCACCGGGCTTCAAGTCGGTGTAACTCTTTAGCCGTTCAGCGTTGGCAAGCTTTTGGGGCCGGTGGCGGCCCTTTTTGACCTGCTTGAACATCTCGCCCTCGGTTATCACTACCAGGCCGGCCGCCGGCATTTCAAAGCCGTTGTTTAAACTCCCCGCCACGAGCTGGACAACGTTGACCCTTAAGTCAGCGGTGCTTGTTTCGGTCACTTGAACATCAAAGTCACGCATCGTCTGGGCGATTTGCTTACGGCGCTCCTGGTTGGCCGCCATCAGGACCACCGTCTGCCCCTGGTCACGCCAGCGCTGCAGCTCACTCTTTAACAGGGGCAGTTGGCCAAAGAAACGCTGCATGGGCCGGCTAGTGAGTTCCGTTAGTTGGTCGAGGGCAAGGTTACCGACCCCCTTTTTAAACAGGGCCCCCAAGACCTGGGCGTGACCATCTGCTTGTACCAATTGGGCAAAGTCATTGCCAACGGTGGGAACCTTCGTCAGCTGGTGGTACTTAACCTTGTCCTCTAACCAGCCCTGGTCCTCATCTGCCAGCTTCTTGGCACTGTCTTTCAGGCGGGCAAAATCATCCAAATAGATGATTCCCTGGTCGCCGAGGTAATCAATCAAAGAGTGTGGGCTTGGGTAAAGGAGGTTGCCAAATTCCAACAGTTCACTTGGTAGCTGATGATCCTTTAAAGCCGTCAACAGTGGTGTAAAGCGGTTGTTAACCTGTTGAGTGATGTCCTCATCGCCATCTTTTAACCCAGCCGTGATGGTGTCATACTCCTGTTTAATTGCTGCCGTTACCCGGGGGAACTCCGCCGGTGGCAGGATCAAGTCAGTTGCTGGCAGGATTTCGACCTGCTTAACATTGTCGATACTCTTTTGGGTGCTGGCGTCAAAGTAGCGCAGGGAGTCGATCTCAGTGTCAAAGAGGTCGACCCGGACCGGGTTATCCGTATTTAGGGCGTAAATATCAATGATCGAGCCCCGGACAGCAAAGTCACCGGGCCGTAAAACCATCTTTTGCAGTTGGTAACCCATGGCGCTCAACTGCTGACGGGCCTTTTCGGGATCAATTTCACCGCCCACCTTCAGCTGGAGGGTTGCCTGGGCAAAGAAGGCGGGGCTGACGACGTTCCGTCGCATCCCCGCTACCGAGGTCACAACGACGACTGGACGGTTACTACTGAGGGCATTCAGTGCCTGGACCCGTTGAAGGCGGTAGTTTGGAGAACTGGTGGCCACCTCAGCCGCCAGGACCTCCTCGACCGGGAATTCGAAAACCTGGTCCGCCGGTAACAGGTTACTGAAGTCATCCGCTAGTTCTTCCAGGTGCCCCAGGTTATCGGTGACCACCAGGAGGGGCTGTTGACGGTCCTTTAACAACTCCGCTAACACAGCCGTCCGTGCCGAACCCGAAATGCCGGTAATCAGTTGGCGCTTCCCGGGCACTGCCTCCTTACTAATCTTTTTAAACTCTTTTGTTTTAGCAATAAAGTTTCCCAGACGCACTCCTCTTTTGCACCTCTCTTAGTTATAATCGTTCATCAATTTGGCAAAGTCTTCCCCGTTAATCCAGTCTTCCAGCGCATGTTCAGCCTGCTCAACCGCGTCGTCAAACTTAGGCCGCTCTTCCTTGGTAAACTTGCCCAGGACATGACTGACAACCGTCCCGTGTTGGGGGTGGTCAATCCCCAGCTTGACCCGGTTAAAGTTCTTCGTACCGAGGGCACTGATAATACTCTTTAATCCGTTATGGCCACCGGATGCCCCGTGGGTCTTAAGACGGACCTTGCCAACCGGCATGTCGAGGTCATCGTTGACCACCACCAGGTCCTTAAGGTCGAGGTTGTAATAGTCCACGAGGGGCCCTACTGCCCGGCCCGAATCATTCATGAAGGTTGTCGGCTTAACCAGCATCACCTTTTCGCCATTGATGACCCCACTGACGGCCACCGCTTCCTGTTTTAAATGGGTAAAGGCCCCGAGGTGGTAATCCAGGGCCAACTGGTCGACAACCATGAAGCCCGTGTTGTGCCGCGTCTCGTCGTACCGTGAGCCAATATTTCCTAAACCGACGATCATTTTCATTGTATTTTTCTCCCCTTTTTAATGCAAAAAGGCCGCACGGGAATAAACCCCGTCCAGCAATAATATCTTTATCATTATACAGTAGAAGCGCCCAAAACTAAAACGATTGGTGTCCTGTGGAGCCCTCTAATTTTTCTCATTTTATTCTCATTCTGTTTTCGAAATATGTTATGATTGGAGTGCATTAAATAGGATTCGAGGAAGTTAAAAATGATTTTTAGTTCACTAATTAAGAAAAAAGACACCCTGACGACTCTGCCCGAGACCGCCACTTTAGGTGAAGCCCTGGCGTTGCTTGAGGATACTGGTTTTCGGTGTGTGCCCGTCCTCGATAAGAGTGGTCACATTTTTCGGGGAAACATTTATAAAATGCACCTTTACCGCCATAAGTCCCGGAACGGTGACATGTCCCTCCCCGTTACCGCCCTTTTGAAGAACGCCACCAAGTTCGTCTCCATCAAGGCCGAATTTTTCTCCGTCTTCTTCGCCATGCGTGACCTACCATACATTGCTGTCCTTGACGATGAGAACCAGTTCTATGGCATCCTCACCCACAACAGCATGCTCCGGATGCTCGCTGCGGGGTGGAACGTTAACAACGGCAGCTACGTTTTGACCGTAACCACTCCGGACGAACGTGGTTCTTTGATGAACGCCAGCAAGGAAATTACCCGTTACTGCCAGATTGTAAACGTCATTTCCTTTGACCCCGAACATTCAGCAATGAAGCAGGTCCTCTTCACCCTGCCGGCGAATGTTGACCACGACAAGATGATCAAGGTGGTTAAACGGTTGGAAAAGAAGGGCTTCAAGGTCCCTGAGATTGAGGACCTCCACAATCAATACTAAAAAGTAAAGAGGAGCGGAAAAGTTGTGACTTTTCCGCTCCTCTTTATTTTTTGCCGATTGTCATTAAGCCGAGGCTAATCTTAAGCGCCCGGTCAACCTCTTTCATCCGTTGCGGGCCGATCTTAGCAATCCGGTCCTGAAGGCGTTGCTTATCAATTGTCCGCACCTGTTCCAAAAGGATCACCGAATTATGGGCCAGCGGTGTCTCCGCCTTGGTCAGTAAAACGTGCGTTGGCAGGCGTTTCTTTTGGACCCGGGTTGTAATTGCCGCCACAATCACCGTTGGGCTGTGTTGGTTGCCCACGTCATTTTGCAAGATGAGGACCGGGCGAACACCGCCCTGTTCGGAACCCACAACCGGTGACAGGTCAGCAAAGTAGATTTCCCCACGGCGCACCCGTTCTTTTGCCATCGCTTACCTCTCAATAATGATAAACCCGGTGGACCCGGTTACTAATGTTCGTCAGGATTTCGTAGTTGATCGTCCCGACCTTGTCGGCCAGGTCTTCGGCAGTAATCGTCAGGTCACCAGATTGGCCCATCAGTACTACCGGTGTACCAACCGGGTAGTATTTCGGCAGGCGAACCATCATCTGGTCCATGCAGACCCGGCCGGCAATGTCACAGTAATGACCATCAATTAACACCTTAAAGCCGGTCAAGCTCCGCGGGTAGCCATCGGCATAGCCAATCGGCAAAGTTGCCAGCCACTCGTCCTTAGCAGCAGTGTAGGTGGCCCCGTAGCTCACCGACCGACCGGCCTTTAACTGCTTAACAAAGCAGATCGTGGTCTTCAGGGTCCCAATCGGCTTTAACGGCAAGTTCGCCTTTAGTTCCCGGCCCGATGGGTTGTAGCCATACATTGAAATCCCCATCCGCACGGTATTAGCGGTAATTTGGTCCCGGTGCCATAACCCGGTTGCCGAATTAGCCATGTGAACGTACGGCGGCAATTGGTCAAGGCTGCCGATAAATTTTTGCCAGCGGTGGACCTGCTTTTCAAAGTACTGGTCATCAGCACTATCAGCCGTTGCGAAGTGGGTAAAGACCCCTTCAAATTCGAATTCCGGGTTTTGCTCAACCATCTCAACCGCCCGGTGGAACTCATCCAGGTCGGTAAAACCGATCCGCCCCATCCCGCTGTCAACGCCCAAGTGGACCTTGAGGGGCTTTTGCCAGGTAAACTGTTGGGCAAGCCGGTGGTACTGCTCCAGCCAGTCCACGGAACCAACCGTGAGGGAGACACCCGCCTCCGCCGCCACGTTGGCCTCTTCGACCGGGGTAATTCCCAAAACAAGGGTCATTGCCTCAACCCCACTGTCCCGGAGCTCTAAGGCCTCGTCCAGAATAGCAACGCACATTCCCGCTGCCCCGGCCCGCAGTGCTGCTTGCGAAACCGCCAGCAGACCGTGACCATAGGCGTTGGCCTTCACAACTGCCAAAATTTTACTTCCTGTCGGCAATGCAGTCCGTTGGGCACGAATGTTGTCCTGTAAAGCCTGCAAGTCAATAACATATTCGGTATTTCGTAACCGACCAGTAATCATTTTTGTTCACTTCTCATTCCTATTTTTCAGTATCGGATACAATTCTAGCAAAAATGTCCTCCCAACGCATAAATCATTTCAAATTTAACCTAAACATAACTAATTTTCCTCTTTGCTTACCAGGTAAATTGACATATAATCCAAGTTGCTATAATCATTCCCACCCCAATAAGTTATAAAAAGGTTAAAATTACCGCGACGCTTCCCCAATTGTGTCGCAGCGCAGTACACTCTTGTGGTAGGATTAGCTATTGATAGCGAAAGGAGTGATTCATAATCTTGATCCAAAGTATTAAGAATCATCCCACACTAAAGTTCATCTTAAAGACGGTCTTCTATTTTGCCGTAATCGTTCTATTAATTTACTTGTATGGATATTACGGTGCAGGACAAGAACCGTTTATTTATAATGAATTCTAACGTGGAGGAAAGAAAATTGAATACAAACATTGTTACTGACTTTGACCAGATCGCCACTGCTACCCCTGACCAGGTCGCCTACGACGAAATGGGCAAAGTTACCACCTATGGGGAATTAAAAGCCGCAAGCGATAGCCTGGCAGAATGGCTTGACCAGCAAGGGCTAGCCAAGCATAGTCCCCTCCTTGTGTTTGGGGACCACCAGGTTGAAATGGTGGCGTGTTTTCTGGCAGCTCTGAAAACGGGCCACGCCTATATTCCGGTAGCATCGGATTCGGCGTTACCCCGAATCCAGTCCATCCTCGATACTGGTCAGCCAAGCCTGGTGATTGGAATCGAGGACTTCCCTGCTGACCAACTGACGGTCAAAGTACCGGTGGTTGATGCGCAGCAAGTTGGAGACGCCATCAATGCGCACCACCCATTCACGTCTAAGGATCCTGTCCAGGGTGACGAACTTGCCTACATCCTGTTTACTTCCGGGACGACCGGTTCACCAAAGGGGGTTGAGGTGAGTCACGACAACCTGAAGACCTTCGTCGATTGGATGCTGGGGCCCGATTTTAACTTGCCAAAGAAGACTAATTACCTCGGCCAGCCCCCCTATTCGTTTGACCTGTCAAACATGTTTCTGTACCCCGCCCTACTGAGTGGCAGCACCATCAAGGCGATTCCCCACAACGTGGTTGAAAACTTTGGCCAGCTCTTTACGGCCTTACCCAAGCTTGGCTTTAACGTCTTTGTTGGGACGCCGTCATTTGCTGACATGTTGATGCTCAGTCCGGCCTTTAGTGAAAAGCAGATGGGTGACCTCCAGTACTTCCTGTTCTGCGGGGAGGAACTCACGGTCAAGACCGTGAAGAATTTAGAGCAACGGTTCCCACACGCCCACATTTTCAACACGTACGGACCGACGGAAACAACGGTCGCCATTTCGGGAATCGAAATCACCCCGGAGATGGTTGCCAAATGCGACCGCCTGCCCGTTGGTTATGCCAAGCCGGACACGACCCTTTCAATCTGGAAGGGTGACCAGCAATTGACCACCCCGGGCGAACAGGGAGAAATCATCATTGCCGGTAGTAGCGTTGCCCAAGGGTACATGAATAACCCGACAAAGACTGCCAAGTCATTCTTTAAGCTCAACGGGCAAAATGCCTACCGGACCGGTGATGCTGGGGTTCTGGACGAGGACGGTCTGCTCCACCACAAGGGCCGGATGGACTTCCAAATTAAGCTCCACGGTTACCGAATTGAGCTTGATGAGGTCCGGGCCAGCCTAGAAAAGAGCCCGCTGATCAAGCAGGCGGTCGCCCTGCCAAAATATAATCAAAATGGTCAGGTTACCCACTTGATTGCCGCGGTAATTCCTCAGGAGCAACCAGACGACCCGGCTAAATTAACGGCCGCCATCCGGGAAAGCCTAAAGGGCCTGATTATGCCCTACATGATGCCAACCCAGTTCACTTACCGCACCAGCTTCCCAATGTCTGCAAATGGCAAGATTGCAGTTAAACAACTGATCAAAGAGGCTAACGAATAATGATTAACTGGATTGCTAGTCTCCCTAACTTCAGTGCTTATGGCACCCCAATGTATTTTTTCTATTTAATCCTTGCCATCTTACCATTGGGGATTGGCCTTTACTTCGGAAAACGGTTCAGCTGGTATGAGGCCTTAATTAGTTTCATCTTCATTTTCCTGATGTTTGACGGGAGCAGTTGGCAACAGGGAATTTCCCTGATTGTCTACGTTATTTATGAAACCTGCCTGGTGATGTATTACACCCGCTACCGTAAAAAGCAGAATGGGTCTGGAATCTTCTATTTGATTTCCGGCCTCGCCATTTTGCCACTGGTCATCGTGAAGCTTTCGCCGGCAATGGTAGGTCATAACTCACTGCTCGGCTTCCTCGGAATCTCTTACCTGACTTTCCGGGCGGTCGGAACCGTGATTGAGACCCGGGACGGAATGATCAAGGAAATTTCCCCATGGAAGTTTATCCGCTTCATTCTCTTCATGCCGACCATTACTTCGGGGCCAATTGACCGTTACCGGCGCTTTGAAAAGGATTACCAGAAGGTTCCCAGCCGGGACGAATATTTACAGCTAGTCAGCAAGGGGATTTTTTACCTCTTCCTCGGCTTCTTATACAAGTTCGTCATTGGTTACTTCTTTGGCCAACGCTTCTACCCGTACTTTGAGCGATTGACCCTGGCAGAACACGACCCCTTCAGCTGGCACATGCTGGGGGTCATGTACACCTATGGTTTCTACCTGTTCTTCGACTTCGCCGGCTACTCCCTGTTTGCGGTGGCTATTTCCTACTTTATGGGTGTCAAGTCACCGATGAACTTCAAGCAACCGTTCAAGTCCAAGAACATCAAGGAATTCTGGAACCGGTGGCACATCAGCCTGTCCTTCTGGTTCCGGGACTACATCTTCATGCGCTTTGTCTTCATGGCCACCAAGAAGCGATGGTTCAAGAACCGGAACGCCCTTTCATCAACCGCCTACATGCTTAACATGGTTCTGATGGGCTTCTGGCACGGGATTACCTGGTACTACATTCTCTACGGCTTCCTTCACGGGATTGCCCTGGTGGTTAACGACTGGTGGCTCCGCTATAAGCGTAAGCACCTGAAGAAGCTACCCCATAATAAGTTCACAACTGGTGTGGCCATCTTTATTACCTTTAACTTTGTAATGTTTACATTTTTGATCTTTAGTGGTTTCCTGGACACTTTCTTCTTTAGCAACCACTAGTATTTTGAGGAGGATTTATATTATGCAAGAACAAATTATTAATATTTTAGCTGATGCAACTGGTCGGGACGCTGCGGACTTCAGTGACGCTAGTCAAGACCTATTTACTAGCGGCCTGCTGGACTCCATGGCCACGGTTAGTCTGCTGTTAGGGCTGCAGGACGAATTTGGTGTCCAAGTTCCGGTTTCTGAATTTGACCGGAGTCAGTGGAACACCATTGAAAAGATCGAACAACGGGTAAAGGAGCTTCAAAATGCATAGCCACCGGAAACTGTGGTCCATCTTTGGCCCGGTTATCCTTGCCTTCGTGCTCGTGATCATTCTTTTTTCCCTGCCGATTAAGAACCATCACACTACCGCAACTGAAAAGCAGGCGGCGGTTTCCCTTAGTCCCATTGTCTTCAAAAACCAATCGATCAAGCAACAGGCACTGAGTGATAAGCAGACCAAGTTTGTACCGTTCTTTGGGTCGAGTGAACTGCGGCGGATGGACCGCTTCCACCCGTCAGTGATGGCGGCCCGCTACCACAATTACACGCCATTCCTGTTTGGCTCCCGTGGTACCCAATCTTTGCCCCAGTTTTTCAACATTAATTCAATGGAAAACCAGCTGACTGACCAGAAAGCCGTCTACATCATCTCCCCGCAATGGTTTACCAAGCAGGGGGTCCTGCCACCGGCATTCAAGTATTACAACGGTTCATACGCCGATTTGACGTGGCTGCAAAAGGCCAACCCTAATTCGCCATATGACCGTTACACTGCGCGTCGGCTGATTGCATTGATTGGTAAGGACGGGACAGTCGGGGCCGATGCTCGCAAGATTGCAATGGGCAAGTCACTTAATAGTTGGGACCGGCTGGTCATCAAGACCCGGTTGGGGATGCTGAAGCATGAGGACGCCCTCTTCTCGGAGTTCCAGCTCAACCGTAACTACCAGCGTTACATCCTGCCGAACATTAAAAAGCTTCCCAAGAAGTACCACTACAATACTCTCTACAAGGAAGCCGTGGCGGTCGGTAAGCATGACACCACTAACAACCAGTTCAATGTCAAGAATAGTTTCTACGCGAAGCGCATCAAGCCGCACTTAAAGGATGTCAAGGGCTCACAAAAGCACATGAACTACACGAAGTCGCCGGAGTACGGTGACCTGCAGGTCGTGTTAAACGAGTTCCGCAACACGAACACCAACGTCCTCTTTGTGATCCCACCGGTTAATGCTAAGTGGGAAAAGTACACGGGACTGGACATGCAGATGTACTACCGGACCGTTGACAAGATCAAGTTCCAACTGCATGAACAAGGTTTCAACAACATCTTGGACCTTTCACATGACGGTGGCAAGGAATCGTTTATGGAAGATACGATCCACATTGGCTGGGCCGGCTGGGTTAAGTTTGACAAGGTAAGCAATGCCTTTATCAGTCATCGCCAACCCGCTCCCCACTACCACCTCAACGACAAGTTTCTCCAGTCAGATTGGACAAATCTCAATCCAACCCCTGCTAACTTGACCAGGTTTAAGGAACAACAATTGAATCGTTAAGATACACAAAAGGAGCTACACGTAATTGTGTGGCTCCTTTTGTGTATCTTAAATTCGCTAGACTATTCCTTATCCGTAAGCACACCATAACGACACGTATTGAAAAAGGCGGTCGTAATCCTCAAGCTTGGATCACGATCGCCCTACTTATTGGTGACAATTCTCTTGAATTACTTTTGCCCATGGCAAATAAG
>NZ_CANCWN010000029.1:0-23373 GCF_947381485.1 Limosilactobacillus avium
GGCATACACCAATCGAGATCTTCCTGCTTAATCTACGTCATTAAATTCGTTCAAGTTATTTCTTGCAATCTGCCATAGAAAAATCCTCCTGTACTAAATTTTATATTTTAGTATAGGAGGATCGGCTGACCATGCCTAGACGTGTCGTTATTGACTGCTTACTGTATTTAGAATGCGAAACCTAGTTTTTTTACCCGGAAAGGATCTTTAGTTTTTCGCCAATTTTCTTTATGCATCTTTTGATCCTCAATTACATATATAACGTTTAAATAACTTTATATTCATTAAAAAACATAAAGGTTAAATTTTACTAGACTCTGTAGAAAGTGTATGATCAGTAATTTTCAATTTGATATTTTTGTATCATTATTTAACTTTTAATTTCGTAATGATCTTCTAATCAGTATCTGCAATCAGTTTTGCTTTAGGAAAACTAATTTACGAATTCAATTGGAGGATTAAACTTAATCCCACTTAGTGTTGATTTCCAAACAATAGATAATCGCTGTCCTTTGTAACTCGGTGACTTACATATTACTTTTACAGTATGCAGCATCGTTTTTAGTAGTAAATGTACCCATCCTGGAATGCCTTCCCGACGATATACGTATACTTCATTGCGGTATGCATACTTATAGCGATTAAATCGTTGCGGTGTATCATCAACAATATTGCTTCCATTATTTGACTTACACTTATGAATTATGATACTTGCTGGCACAAAATAGGAAGGATATTTTCGTGAAATTCTTCTTGAGTACTCAATATCATCAGCCCAGATAAAGAACTCTTTTATTGGTAAGCCAACCTCTTTAACAACCTTAGCAGGAACAAGAAAAGAGACGAATGTTCCCATAATAATTTGTTTCGGATGACCACTAAAATTACTCAGTTTTCGATTTAGTGATACTTTGGGAATATTCATCTTACAAATTGATTGATCCTTCCAAAGTACCTTACTAGAAAGAAATCCAAATTTTCCTAATTTTTTAGCTGCTTTCATTAACTCTTCAAGAGCCGCTGGCGTCGGAATAGAATCATCATCCATCAGCCACAGATAATCATAATCTAACTTAGTAGCTTTTTTAACACCAAACTGAAATCCACCAGCACCACCTAAATTGGCACCGGTATTAACATATCTAACTTCCGTACCGAATGTATCGGTCACTAATCTTTTCGTACCATCTGTGCTTGCATTATCAATTATCAATATATCTAAGTTAGTATATGTCTGCGCAAGTAATGCAGTAATACATTCTTTTAATAGTTCTTTTCGATTATAGGTAACTACAACCGCAGCTACTTTCTTCATCGTAAGTACCTCATTCAAATCATGACTTTTTAGATAAATTAAACTTACGCCAAATCTTATGCTTCATTAGCTTCAATGGCGGTATAAAAATTAGATTTAATCGACTATGGGTATTCCAGGTTGTCATCGTTGTGTTAATTGAGGAAAAATCTTTGCCATAGCGACGAACGATTTCTCGGCCAGTTTGAATGTATTGCCAGTTTTCTGAATTCCCTGGTGAATAGTGCCATACTCGTGCTGGAATAACGTAATTATTCTTTCCATTCATTAAAGCTATTAAGCATTGCTCTACAGCATACATGTGCCATCCCTTAATATCAGAGAATGGATGCGCTTCGCAGAACGCTTTTTTCATCACAAAAAAGCACTCATCCAATGTTTGAATTTTAGTTGCTTTCGTAATTGGCTTTCCGAAGTGATAGGAAGGAATGCCTTGAACCATTGTCGTTAAAATAACCGACTTATGATGATAAAGTTCAAACGGACATCCTGCAACACCTACTACACCAAAATCATTTATTTTGATTATTTGATCAAAAATATCATGCAAAGCATATTCGTCTAGAAAACGCATATCAGGGTGCAAGAAAACTAGATAATTACCATGAGCTCTTTTAATTGCTCCATTATAAGCTTCACGAGCTGATGAAAACTGATTATTTCCATTATTAATCTTAATTAGTTCATAGTTTACTTTCTTCTGTTCAGCAATATTGTCCTTGAATTTTTGGTAAACATCTTCTTTATTTACAATAGTAATTATTGAAAATAAATTTTGTTTGTCAGACATAATTTCTCCTTAAATAACATAAAGGATGTTAGAAATCCTAATTAGTCCTTTGCCAATTTAAATTTGCGCCAGATCAGATGCTTTACTAATTTTAGTGGTGGCTCAATAAGTAAACCTAACTTATTTCTGGTAAACCAAGTTGTAATGGTTGTGCTAATAGTTGGGAAATATTTACCATATCGTTTAGCAATCTCTCGACCAGTTTGAACATATTGCCAATTCTCCGAACTTCCAGTGGAGTAGTGCCACATTCTAGCAGGTATTACGTAATTCTTTTTCCCGTTTAAAATTGCCACTAGACATTGTTCTACAGCGTACATATGCCAACCATTTATATCCGAAAATGGATGAGCCTCACAAAAAGAACGTTTCATCACAAAGAAGCATTCATCAACTGTTTGAACCTCCGTAATCCTATCAATCAATGTGCCAAAACGATGCGGCGGATTATCATGAACAATGGAGGTAACAAGCGTTGAGCGATGATGATGTACATCAGATGGGCAGCCAGAGACTCCTGCCACACCAAGGTCTTGAAGCTTAGTAATTTGGTCTAACGCATCACGGAGCGAGTGATTATCCAAGAATCGCATATCGGGATGGGTAAATACAAAGTAATCACCATGTGCTTTTTTCATCGCATTATTGTATGCTGCTCGCGCAGACGTAAACTGATTATTGGTATTGTTAACCTTTACTAACTCATAATTAACGCCATCTTGTTCCTCAAGGCTTTTCTTAAATCCTTGATAGACGTCCTCTTTGTTTACTATCGTTATAATTGAAAATAGTGTTTTTTCTTTAAGCATTTTTCTCCTCACTTTTAATAAAGTAATAAAATGAATCAATCGACTCCAGTTTTCATCAATAAAGCAAGCAGTTAAACCAATTATGCCACCTAACATTAAACCAATAGCAATATGCTTCTTAGTATTTGATCTATGGCTTTCTTTTTCCGCTGTAATACACTTACCTTACACTTTCGCACCAATTGTTAAAACTAACAATCACTATGAATCCTTAGTGTCAATAAGATTAATTAAATTCTCTACATATTATTTCTTAAGTACATAGGCAGATAACTATACAACTTTTTAGTAATGATCAAATTTTTAGCTACATGCATTCATTATTTGTTAATTGGTAAAGCCGAATTTGTTGCTTAAATTTCTCTTTTTATGAGTATACTTCTCACTTTGGAATATAAAATGTGCAGTAATCCAGCCTTTTGCTGATTGTTCTTTTATACAGCTAATACCCAAAACAATGGTTACTTTTTCTCCTTAACAATATAGATAGGTCGTTGCTTAGTCTGCATGTAAATTCGACCAATATAACGACCGACGATTCCTAAGCAGAAAAGCTGGACACCACCAATGAACAGCATAATACATACCAAGGATACCCAACCGAACGCACTACCGTTGGGCGCAATAAAGTGGCGCACAATTACAACGATAATACCAATCACGGCAATAAAGGCGGAAAAGCCACCGATCCAAGTCGCAATCGCTAGCGGGGCCTCGGAAAAGTCAGTGATTCCATCAATGGCGTACTTAAACAACTTCCAGGTCGACCAATCAGTTGTTCCAGCAACCCGTTCCACGTTCTTATATGGCAGGTACTTGGTTTTAAAACCAACCCAGTTAAAAATTCCCTTAGAGAACCGGTTATACTCCTTCAACGAAAGGACCGCATCAACCATTTGCCGGGTCATCATTCGGTAGTCCCGTGCTCCCGAAACAATTTTAGTATCAGAAATGCGGTTGATCACATTATAAAACTGATCACTTAAGAAAGATTTAAACTTTGCTTCTCCCTTCCGGTCGGTCCGCCGCATCCCCACGCAGTCGTATTCGCCCGATGAGATATAGTCATACATCTCCGGCAGGTACTGCGGTGGGTCCTGGAGGTCAACGTCCATCACAACCACATAGTCGCCGGTTGCTGCCTCCAATCCAGCGTATAAGCCGGCCTCCTTACCGAAGTTTCGCGAGAAGGAAACGTAGTGGACACGTTCCGGATCCTTTTCGTGAAGCTTCCGCATCTCTGCCAGCGTGTTATCAGCAGAACCATCGTTGACAAACCAGTATTCAACCTCAACCGGCATCTTTTGAACGACTTTTTCCACCGCCGGATAAAACAACGGGACGGTCTCCTCTTCGTTGTAGCACGGTACAACAATCGATAACTTTGCCACTTCAGATCCCCCTACTATCTTAAGCGTGACCAGTAATCTTACGTAGGATAAACTTGCCGCCCTTCTTGAACCAGTTGGTGTGTTCCATAAAGACGTACTTCACTTCAACCGTTGAGTACTGGGGGTTCTTATCCAACCAGGTATCTAAGAGTAGCTCACTCAAAAAGCCGTATACCCGCTTCTCGTAGGTCGAATAGCTGCTAATATCGGTCCGCTTTTCCACTTCTGCAAGGACCGCAAACATCCATGTGCAGTACTCATCCAAGGGCTGTTTTTTCATCACGAACATGTTGAACATGTGCGCCCAGGTCCGCTTCATGACCTTCTCAAACGACGGCACGTATTCCGGATACTGCTCCTTAATTACCTGCCGCATCACCTCAAACGGCTCGTGATGGTGGGCATGCAGGTAGTGTGACTCATTACTTTCAATGTAGTAACGTCGCTTCGGTGGCAGAATGATGTCATGATCTGCCAGCAGAGCTTCCGCCTGTTTCTTAGATAAAACATCATCGAGCGACTTGCGGTGGTTCATGCTAAGGTACCGACGGTAATGGACTAGCCCCATGGCATCCAGATCTAGGTTCTTCCAGCCCCAGTAAATAGCCGTCAGCTCATTATAGGTCGGGTTCTTAACGGAAATGTTGTCCCCCGTGTTGTCCCCTTGAAATGTATGGTTAACATCAGGGTGAATTTCCTTCCCTACAAAAACAGGCAAATAAAGGCTGTCTTTAGGCATTGCATAGTTTTTATGCGCTGCGACAAGTACTTTCACATCCACTTTTGTTTCTCCTTGTATTACTTAGTACGCGCCATTTGGCACAATCATTACTTTTACCGTTTCAAACATAATCTTCAGGTCAAGCCAAATTGACCGCTCCTGAATGTAAGTCAGGTCAAGGCGGACCATTTCATCAAAGTCAACGTCGTTCCGACCACCAACTTGCCACATCCCCGTGGCACCCGGCTTAACCATTAGACGTTGCTTATCATAGTCAGTGTATTCGGCAACTTCGCCGACCAGCGGCGGCCGGGGTCCAACAATGCTCATCGAACCGCCGACCACGTTGACCAGCTGGGGAAGTTCATCAAGGCTATATTTCCGAATAAAACGACCCACTCGCGTGATGCGTGGATCGTTTTTCATCTTAAACATTGCCCCGTTAACTTCATTTTTACTCCGCAACTTTGCCAACAGTTCATCCGCATTATTAACCATCGAGCGGAACTTAAACATCCGGAAATGCTTGCCGTCCTTGCCAACCCGAATTTGGGTGTAAAAGACGGGGCCTTTCGGATCATCGATCTTGATGCAGATTGCAATAATCAAGAATAGGGGGCTCAAGAGAACCACCGCAATTGATGAAGCAACGATGTCAAAAAGCCGTTTGATGAAGCGGTAGCCATACTGATGATTTAGTTGTTGTTCATTAATATGAATCTTCATTTTCTTTTCTCTTTTTACCTTAGTAATATATCCTACCTATAATACCAGTATTCCCTTCGTTAGGAAAGTCCCTCCTGGTTTTCGCTCAGCCAGTGCTGGACGGTATCGAGGTCAAAGCCCTTCCGGTACATTGCCTGCTTGAACCGCCGCTCCCGGTCCAGTCCTGTGTAACGACGATAACGGTGCCAGACTTTCTCCGCCTGGGCAGCTAGCAGGTCGGCCTGGTGGCCCGGGTCCGCCACCGGTTCGACCTGGTCCTTAATCTGGTCAAAGAGTTCACTGGAGTAGCCCTTGGTCATCAGCCCCTGCCGCACCTTCTGCTCCTGGCGAAAGGTTGGCTGGTTGCGGTAGCGCTTGAACAGCTTCTTGGCAAGCTTACTGGCATTTTCTACCTGCTGGGCACTGGTAAAGTTGGCCAGGGCCGCGTCAATATCGTTTTCCCCAACCTTTTTCAACCGGAGGTGCTGACGGATGACACCCGGGCCCTTCAGGCTGGTAGTCATCATCGTCTGCACGTACGAGAGCGCGTACTGATGGTCGTCCACCAGGCGGTGTTCCCGGAGCTTGGCCATGATGGGGTCCACGAATTCCGGTGGTGTCTTCAGGTCCTGGAGCTTTTTTTCGACCTCACTCTCGCTCCGCATCTGGTAGGAAAGGTAGTCGAGAATCTTCGCATACGCCTGGGCCTGTTGGTCAGCAGTCGTGACCCGTTTGATAAGGTCCTGATCGACCTCCATCCCCTTCATCAGGCGGAACTTCACTAGGACGCTCTCCGCCACGGGAAAGGCGTACTTGCCATCTACATAGACATTATAGCGACCACGCCGCTTTTGTGCCTCAATTTTAGAAATCTTCGCCATTTTTTAAGATTCACCCTTCATTTTTTTCGTTCTGAATCGTTTATATAAGTGTAAGCAGTGGCCACTACTTATGAAAAACACAATAAAGGAGTGCTCAACATGAGTATGGAACGTCAATTCAAGTCTGCCAAGGTCCAGTTAACATTAGTCGGGGACAAGCATCCCAAGGGCATTAAGCGCCTCTTCAACAACGTCTCCCAAGATGCCTCTGGCGAACAGCTGGCAATTGTTGGCTCCGCCATCGAAAGCCTGACCGGTGAAAAGTGCACCGCCACTAACCTGATCACCACCGACCAATTCATTACCGCAGAATAAACTAAAGAAAGGAACTTCTCCAAATGCGAACTCTTAATTTAACTTTCAAGGGCAACCTTGGTAAAAAGCACCTCTTAAAGCTTAGCTACGCCAGTGAAAACCTCTCCGCCGATGCCGTCCGCCAGGCGATGGAACAGATTGCCAACGCCCACGCCTTCAGCAAGGGTGACGAGGAGGATATCTACGCCAAGCCAATCGCTGCTAAGTACGTCGATACCGTCTCCACCGTCCTCTTTAACGACGAAAAGAAAGAAGCACCTGCCGCTTAATAAAGCATGGTACCCCCTATAAGATAAGCTGGGCGCCAACGTCGGAATTTTCCCGCGTTGGGGCCCATTTTTTATTTACGTTTTTGCCGCTCCTCGCGATCAATGATCTGCCAGAAGTGTTCCCGCTCGCGCAAAACCCCTTCGTGAGCCTCCTGGAGGGTGGCGTTTAGTACTGCCCCCAGCATAATGACGTAGCCGGACAGGTCCAGCCAGATCATCATCGCAATGAAGGCCCCAATCGTCTTGTAGGAAATCACACTGTGACGGAAGAAGATTGTGTAGTAAGAAAACAGCCGGGACAGTCCCATCCACAACAAGGCTGCCAAGAGCGCTCCCGCTACGGCATAGCGGAGGTGGACCTTGGCGTTAGGCACGAAGTAGTACAACAGGGTCAACGCCAGGAAGAGGACCGCAAAGGTAACCGGCCACCGCAGTGAGCTAAACAGGTAGATGTAACTCCGGTTAAAGCGCAAAAACGGCTGAATGCTCTTGAGGACCTGTTCACCAAAACCGTAGAGCAGGACGATGATGAAAATCAGAACCAGGACAACAATCATCCAGATAAAGGAGACCACCCGGTTGATCACCGGGTTCTGGTTACGGGCGACCCCGTAGGTCAGGTTGACCGACCGCTGGAAAGCCGCGATTCCCTGACTGGTTGACCAGAGAGCAATCAGGGCCCCAGTCGTCAGCAGGCCCCCACTCCCCCGGCGGAGGAAGTCAAAAATCAGGGGCCGGATGAACTGGTACACTGAGGTGGGAACTGCCGATTGGAGGTAGGCCAAAACGGTGTTGGCATCTAGTCCCACCATTGGCAGGAGGTTCCCCACCACCAGGACGGCCGGGAAAATCGATAATAAGGTATAGTAGGCCAACATGGCGGCCGAACTTGATATCTGGGCCATGGTGAAGTGCCGCATCAAGAGCAGCACGAAATTCTTAAATTTCCCTGGTTCCTTACTCATGGTATTCTCCCTTTAATAGTATAGGGACATTATATCAGAAATAATAGGCAGTGGACGATAATACGAATAAACGGGGTTGTGACAAAAAGCCCCTTAATTAGAAGCTCCATTCGGAATTTGATGAAAATTTCGAATGGAGCTTTTTGATTATGGCAAATATTTTGAGAAAATGGGCGGCCTCCCGGCCATTTTCTTCATGTTTAATGCCATTAAGGCAATCCCAATTTGTCTTTTAGCTTTCTTGAGGCCACGTACCGTGAACCTCTTGAAACCCAAATAAGCCTTCAGATTACCAAAAACTGTCTCCACATCATACTTACGACGGGAGTAAGTGTTGGAATTTGAAAGCGACTCGCGAGCTTTTGACTTAAAGTATTCCCACTGTGGATTCACCATAATGTACTTGGTGTTTCCATGTGGGGTTAACGCTTGAGGAATGACCTGATGATTTTCATCGTACTTTTCAGCATGATACACTTTGAAATCACGGTGGAACTTGTACTTGTCATTCCGGTATGCATACCGTTTGAAGTTGAATCGGACGCCTTGTGGGTTTATATAGTAGTCATCAACCTCATGATATTCCCAGTTCATTACTTTCCGATCATCAGAACGCCATTTACGACTATTTTCTTTGATCATGGTGCTGTAAGGAATCAAGGCTGTGCAATCAGGCAGTTCATCCTCAATATACTTATAGTTACGTTCCGAACCATAACCAGCATCGGCAACAATTTCTCGCCCCAAAACTTCGTTCTGGGCGAGCTGACTCAAGAATGGGACTAATGTTCTGGTATCGGTTGGGTTCTGCATGAGATCATAGCCCAGCACGTACTGTGAACTAGTCATAATTTGAAGATTATACGCTGGCTTTGTTTGGCCATTACGCATTGGATCTTCCTTTAAGCGCATGAAGGTAGCGTCATGATCTGTCTTGGAATAGCTATTACGTTGACCAGCAATTTATGATTGTGCTTGATATTCAAGATGCTTTTGACGACAATGGTCTAAAGCATGGAGGTACTTCTTGGCGTGACGTCGTTCCTGCTTGGCCGGATTGGGCGAAACTTTTGCGGTTTCGGCCACCCGTTGGTTCAACTCTTCAATCCGTTGTTCAAGTAAGGCAATAATCGTATCAAGCTGATCAATATCAAAATTATCGTCATCAACATCAATCTTAACTTCTGCTTGCTTGATTTCACGAATTAGTTTCTGAGCCTTTTCAACATTTAATTCGCTATACTTAATAGTGCGCTTCTTCCAAACAAAGGAATACTTATTCGCGTTGGCCAAGATCTTAGTTCCATCAATAAATGAAGCCTCATCAATCATTCCCTGAGCCTTCAAATAGTCATGAAATTCCTTGAAGCTACTCTGAATCATATCTTCCAGTTCTTGAGAGACAATGAAGCGAGCAATAGTGCGATAAGTTGGCCGCTGTTCTTGGGTTAGCCACATTGCGACAATATTTTCACGAGCAAAGCGTTCAATTTTTCTGGAGGAAATGATCCCGTAACTGTAAGCCAGTAAAACTAACTTTAGCAGCATTCGTGGATCGTATTCTCGTGGTCGCCCCATGACATTAGGTCGCCGAACTGCCAAGCTTTCAACCAAGTGATTAATGTAATGTGCTGGATGATTTAACTCAGGTTCATAAGCGGTAGGTATGTTCAAACTTAGTTGATTGATGTTATAATTAGGTTCCAATGTTTTTGTATCCTTTCGAGGGTATTTTGGAGGCATCGACGGCCAGGTCGATGCTTTTTTCTTTTACTAATATTTTAAAGGAAAATGGAGTTAAATGAAATCCGAAGATTTCATCTAACTCCATTAATTATTTGGGACTTATGTCACAGCCCCGTTTTGCTTTAACAAATTATTTATTAGCCTGCCGCTTCTTGGCCGCAATCTGGTAGAAGACCAGGGCCACGATGGCAAAGAAGATTGGTCCGGCGAGTGTCCAGAAGGCAGTTTGGTAATCCTTCTCCAGCAGTGGTTGCATGAAGGTGAAGATGATCCCACAAGCCAGGATCAGTTCCACAAAGACAACCAAGACGTTGGTCCAGAACCGGTTCTTGAAGATTACGAATGGCCGGTCCAGGTTCTTCTTCGCCTTGAAGAATGGGAAGGCACCAATCAGGAAAATGTATGGGAAACAGGTTGAAACGTTGGCCATATCAGTCAGGATCAGGTAGAACTTTTGGGCGGCAGAACCACCAAAGGCAACCAGGAAGACGATGACACAGACAACGATGGCTTGCAGCCACATGGCGTTGGCTGGCATGTCAGCCTTGTTAAGCTTGGTAAGCTTTTTTGGCCATAAGTCTGGGTTAGAACCAATAATAAAGGCCTTGATTGGTGAGTACATCAGGATGAAGAGGGCCCCTAAGAAACCAAGGGTCTGGGCTAAGGCAACGATCCGAGTCATGACAACCCCGAAGGTCAATGCTGCCGCGTGTGACCAGCCAAGGGAGGTCCCCATCGTGATCCCTAAGTAGTTGAAGACCACGTAGGTAACGTTCCCCAGGTTAACACTGCTCTTGGTGAGGTCGTGCTGGTAGTTGACGGACCAACCGAGCATGAAAATCATCAGGACATAGGCACCAATGGTGAATACACTGGCGATGATCAGGCCCCGTGGGAAGGTCTTTTCCGGGTTCTTCATACTATCCGTAACGGACCCCAGTGATTCCATCCCCCCGTAAGCAAAGATAGCGTAAGCCACGAATGAGATGATAGCAATTGGGCTTTGGAATTGTGGGTTTGGCGAGGTGATGAAGGAGCTGACACCATGGATTGGTTCCTTCAAGACACCCTTGTCAGCGATCAAAACGATGAAGCTGACAACCACGAAGATGATGTTAACGGCGATGGTGAAGATCCCACCGAGTGAACCGACCTTAGCGATAGAGTTCATCCCCCGCGAGCTCAGGAAGGTAACGACCAGGATCATGATGATCCCCAGCACCCCGATGAACTGGGTAGAAGTCAGTCCAAAGGCGTGCCACTGCTGGGTCGTGTCCTTACCGAAAATCAGTGCGGAAAAGGTGATCCAAATCCGTGAGGCCGTGGAAACCATCCAAACAATCCAGGATGCTAACCAAACGAAGGTCCCCATGAAGGCAATCCGTTCACCAACGGAACCCGCCAACCAGGAGTAGATCCCCCCTTTGGCGTCCTTAAATGTCGAGCCGTATTCGGCCATCATTAAGCCGCACGGGAAGAAGAAACAAATCCCCGCCAGTGCGTACCAGATAATACTACCGTAGCCCATTTGCAAGTAGGCGTTTGAAACATTACCAAAACCGAAGATGGCGGTAATGATCATCGTGACCAGGCCAAAGGTAGTAATAATTTTTTTATTACCACTCTGTTCTTCCAATATCCTATTCCTCCATAAATGCTTATAATCTTAAATAAAACTAAGAAATTATTTAATAAAATAAGTATAGTTCACTTTTTGAATATTTGAAGGGTTTACAGGCCTTTTTAATCAAATTCTAATCAAAATATGCAATTATTTTTGCTAAAATATTCATTTGTGATACAAAATAACGCGATTATTCAGCTTTTGTGCGTATAAAGATGCATTCACCTGGCTTGCATATTTATCGGGACAAAATGACAATTTGGGTGGATTTGGTAACATAATAATGAGAATTGATAATATTTGCTTAACTATTATAAGAGAATTTATCGAATTGCTTTATTTTGTTAAGTTGGCGTTACCGCCTGATAGTGAGATTTAAAATACAAAACCCCAGCCAGCAGCTGAGGTTGAATTAATTATTTGAATTGTTCCGCAACTTCCCGGGCAATCTTGCCGTAATGTTCCAGGTACTTGGCGTAGTTGTCATCGTAAAGGTACTTAGCATCCGCTTCAGAGTCTTGGGAAGTCAGGATCTTTGGTCCCTTGTCCGTAACAACCAGGGTGTGTTCGTATTGGCAGCTCCAACCACCATCGGCCGTCTTAGCTAACCAGCCACTTGGGTCGCTGGTGTCGGCTTCCCAGGTCCCGGTGTTGATCATTGGTTCAACGGTGATGGTCATCCCCTTCTTCAGGCGCAGGCCATGGCCGTGTTCCCCGTAGTGCGGAACCATGGGATCTTCGTGCATGGTTGGTTGAATACCGTGCCCAACAAACTCCCGGACATCACCATACCCATTTTCGTCTTCGGTGTAGTGCTGAATAACGGCGCCAATGTCCCCAATCCGGTTGCCGGGAACACACTGGTCAATTCCCATGAAGAGCGCCTTCTTGGTAACATCCATCAGCTTCTTAATTTCGGGCTTAACTTCGCCCACTGCGTAGGACCAGCAGGAGTCACTAAAGAAGCCGTCGACGCTGACCACGGTGTCGACCTTGACCAGGTCCCCCTTCTTTAACATGAGGTTTTTGCGGGGGAAACCGTGACAGATTTCGTCGTTAACACTGACACAGGTAGCGTACTTGTATCCTTCAAAGCCAATTTGTTCGGCCTTGGCACCGGCAGCCTTGAAGTACTTGCGGGCAAATTCTTCAATCTTCCAGCTGGAAATTCCGGGCTTAATAAACTCGCGAATTCCGAGGTGCATGCCGGCAAGGGCCGCACCAGATTTTTCCATCGCTTCAATTTCACGTGGCGATTTTAATGTAATCATTCTCGGATCTCCTTTTTGACATTCTATCGTTATTAGTATACCACTTGTCACCGCTAAAACACCCAAACCATGCTATACTAAAAAAGATTAATAATTTGGAGGCATATATAATGAAAGCACTCGTAGTTTACGCAACCATCACTGGTAACAACAAAGATGTCGCCGACCTGATCGCCGAATCTTTGGAAGACGACCACGACGTCGATGTTGAAACCACCGAAATCTCCTTAGCCGACCCGGCGGACTTCGAAGACGTTGACATCTGCGTGGTCTGCCCTTACACCTACGACGAAGGGGCCCTGCCTGACGAGGGGATGGACTTCTACGACGACCTGCAAGAAGAAGAACTGGACGGCAAGGTTTACGGCGTTGCCGGCTCCGGGGACACCTTCTACGGTGACGACTTCTGCAAGGCAGTTGACGAATTCGGCAAAGTCTTTGACGGCACTGGGGCAACTAAGGGCAGCGAAAACGTCCACATCAACCTGGCCCCCGACAGTGAAGACGTCAAGAAGCTGGACCAGTTCACAGCAGAGCTCGTTAAAAAGGCGGAAGAACTGAATGCTTAAGACACTGTGGGACAAGTACAAGTCGATTGTCGCCTACCTCTTCTGGGGTGTGGTGACGACGATTGTCAACCTAGCCACCTTCCAGATCCTCAGTTCCGGGATCCACTGGAATTACGAAGTTGCCACGGTTATCGCTTGGTTCGTGTCTGTTTTGGTCGCCTACTTCACCAATAAGGTCTGGGTATTTGGCTCCCATTACACCACCGTCAGTGACTTCATCACCGAGCTTTTCCGCTTCTTCTTCTACCGGGCCCTGACTTTGGTCATCGATATCGTCATTACCTTTGTCGGGATCTCCGTGCTCGGTTTTAAGGACCCGCTCGGTCAGTTCATCGTCAAGGTTATCGACAACGTGATCGTCGTTGTTGCTAACTACATCTTCTCGAAGTGGCTCATCTTTAATAACAATAAGAAGATTGAAAATAAGTAACTACTACGTAAATAAGGCCCAAGCTCGGGATGAATCTTCCCTGCTTGGGCCTTATTTTATTTATTTACCAGGTAATCCTGGATAATCTGAAGGATCTTTTCACTGGCGTGCCCATCGCCGAAGGGGTTATCCGCTTCTGCCATGCGCTTGTACTTCCGGTGGTTATTGAGCAATTCAAAAACGGCCTGCTGGATGCTGGTCGGGTCCGTCCCGACAATCTTGACGGCCCCCACATCAACCGCCTCTTGCCGCTCCGTCTTTTCCCGGAGGAGCAGGACCGGGGTGTGCAAGGCGGGCGCTTCTTCCTGGATACTTCCCGAATCGGTAATGATTAGCGTTCCCCGGGCCGCCAGGCGGAGGAAGGTCGAGTGGTTCAGGGGCTTGGTCAGGTGAACCCGGTCATGCTTGCCGAGGACCTCTTCAGCCATCGCCATTACCTCTGGGTCCGGAAAGACCGGGTAGACCAGGTCAACATCGGGGTTGGTCTCCACAATGTCACGCACCGTGTGGAAGACCTGGCGCATCGGTTCACCAAAGTATTCGGGCCGCTCCATCGTCAAGATAATCAGGTGGTGGTCCGCTGGGATCTCCGGAAACAGGGCTGCCGGGTTGTCGTCGCCAGCCAGGGTTTGCTTTACCATGTCGATCACCGTGTTCCCCGTCACGTAGATCTGCTTGGCCGGGTGGTGTTCCAGCAGGAGGTTATCACGCGCATGGGTTGTCGGTGCAAAGTAAAGGTCAGCGAGGTCGTCAGTCAGCCGGCGGTGCATCTCATCCGGAAACGGCAGCCGCTTGTCATGGGTCCGCAGCCCCGCTTCGATATGGCCAATCGGCAGGTGGTGGTAAAAGCCCACCAAACTGGCGGCCAGGCTGGTGGCCGCGTCCCCGACAACCAGGAGCATGTCCGGCTGGCCAGCATTGATGACGTTATTCAGGTTGTGCAACAGTAAGCTTAAGCCCTCAACCGGGTCTATGGTCTGGTTGACTTCCCGGGCCAGGTCAAAGTCCGGCTTGATCTTCAGGTAGTCCAGTGTCTGTTGGAGGACCTCCTGCTGACTCTGCTGCATGGTCGTTACCACCAACGGCTGCCAGGTGTCCGGGTCGGTCCGGGTTAACTTGATTACCGGTGCTAGTTTCAACGCTTCGGCCCGGCTCCCGAAGAGGAACATGATTCGATACGGCGGTTGCACTTAGCTCGCTCCTTTCCATAAAATTCATTATTATTGTACACCTAATATTTCAGCAAAATAAAAGCAACCCGGGAACTTCTTCGCCAGGTTGCTGGTTAAAATGATGATCCCATCCGGGCTTGAACCGGAATCGACCGCTTAGGAGGCGGATGCACTATCCAATTATGCTATGGGACCAAACAAAGAATATTATCGCATTTACCTTGGTGAAGGTAAAGCGATAATGTTCTTTTATTTTGAATTTTGCCGACGGTGCTTCAGACGGATTCCCTTATTCTTGCGGTTCTTCTTGTGACGGTGCTTCTTGGGCTTGGAGAAGCCTGCAAAGGTCTTATCCACCGACTTCTTCAACCGCGGTTCACCCGTCAGCTGCTTCTTTTGCAGGCGGTGGTCAGCTTTTTTGACATAGGGAACTGTCCGTTCACCAGCAACCGGCTTCTGGTCAGTCAGCTGGTCTTCGCTGATGTAGAAGTGCTTGATGTCCACGTCGAGGTCCTTGACGAGCTTACGCAGGTCACGGATATCGTGGTCATCCCCGAGGTTAATGACCATCCCCCGTTCACCCTGCCGGCCGGTCCGTCCTGCCCTGTGGACGTAGGTATTGGTTGCGGTTGGCAAATCAAAGTTCACCACCCCGGGCAGCTTCGGAATATCCAGCCCCCGGGCCGCCAGATCGGTGGTTAAGAGCAACTTAATTTGGCGCTTACGGAACATCCGCATTGCCTTTTCCCGCTCGGTTTGCCGTTGGCGCCCACCGAGGATGCCGACATTGACGTGCTCGTGTTTTAACCGGCTGGCCGCGTAATGAAGTGTCCGGGTACTATTGAAGAAGACCAGGGCCCGGAAGTCCTTCATGCTAGCTAGCCGCCGGAGGGTCGCCGTCTTCTGGGCGTTCGTCCGGGCAGCGAGGTAGACGTGGCGGACAGGACCGCGTGAATGGTCGGACTCACGGACATCGAAGGTCACGATGTCGCGACCAAACATCACGTTCAACTGGTTGAGGACTGGGGACATCGTGGCCGAGAAGAAGGCCAGCTGGGTGGTCAGCGGGGTCGCCCGCTCAATGTCCTCAACAAATACCAGGGTATCGTCTTGCAGGAGGTCATCTGCTTCATCGATCACCAGTGTTTGTAGGTGGCCGAGCTTCAGGTGGTGGTTATCCAGCATGTGCAGGACCCGGCCGGGCGTCCCGACGACGACATCGGGGTGCTTGTGCAGGTGCATTACCTGCCGGCGGAGGTTAGCGCCCCCAGTCAGGGACTGAACCTTAACACCAATGATTGTCCCCCACTCCCGCATCACCCGGGCCGTCTGGAGGGCCAGTTCTTGTGATGGAGCGAGGACCAGGATCTGGGTACCAGAACCCGGCATCACCTTGGGCAAAAGCGGCAGGGTGAAGGCCAGGGTCTTACCGGAACCAGTCGGGGCAATCCCCAGGACGGATTTATCGGTCTGGAGGGCCTTTTCAACCGCCGACTGGATTGCCGTTGGTTGCTTGTACAGCTTATCAAAATGTTCCTTAAATTGTTCGATCAAATACTATCATCCTATTCTTGATCATTGTCTGCTGGGAATACTAAGTTAGCTGATTGCCGGAGGGAGTACATGACGGAGTTAACCGTCCGTGCCAGGTCCATCCAGTGTTGGTACTTCTTCATTTCGGCTGGGTCATCCGGATTGTTGAAGAGGTCGGCGAAGTCGTTCATTTCATCGGTCATGGAGTTTTCTTCAACCGGGACGTCCAACGGGTGGGCATTCTTGTCGGCATCGTAGTAGACAACCTTCTTGGTGTTGAAGATGCTATCGAAGACCAGGGTGTCCTTTAAGCCGTAAACTTCTGATGGCAAGTGTGAGTTAGCGGTCTTACCGAAGTTCAGGGTAACGGAGAACTTGTCATAGTCAAGGATGGCAACTCCCTTGGCATCGACACCCGTCTTCGCAAGGGTTGGATAGTATACGACCGTGCTTGGTTCACCGAAGAGGGTTACCGCACCGTAGACGGCGTAAACTCCCAGGTCCATCAGGGCCCCACCGGCAAAGTCGAGAGTGAAGATATTTGGATATGGCTTATCACCAGCTAAGACCTTATCGTAACGGGATGAGTACTTCATCACCGTAATTGTGGCCCCTTGGCAGTGGTTTTCCTTCATCTCGGCAACCTTTTCAGCGGCCTTCTTGTAAAGCGGCGTATGGATGTGCCGGGCGGCTTCGACTAAGCGGGCCTTCGGGTGGGCAGCAAGGAGGGATTCGATGGCGCTGAATTCGTCAGGATTAGCGAACGACGGCTTTTCAACGATGATGAACTTATCGTTTTCGATTGCCTTGCGGACCTGTTGGTAGTGGAGGCTGTTTGGTGAAGCAACGTAAACTACGTCAAAGTCCCCTTCAGTGAAGAACTTGTCGAGGTCGTCGTAGAATTCGGTGGCGCCATATGGCTGGCCATATTCCTTGGCCCGGTCCATCGTCCGTGAATAAACGGCCGTCAGCTTATACTTGCCAGTAGTCTTAGCGGCGTCTAACATCTGATCAGTGATAATGTGAGTTCCGATAATTCCTAACTTGAGCATAATGCAATTCTCTCCTTTAAATATAAATACGATTGTTACAACTAATTTTACCAATTATTGCGGCTTTTTAACAGAATTGAAATCTTCCCATAACACAAATGTGTGTATAATAAGCATGGAAGTTAAATGACTTATCACATACTTAATTGAGGAGATCGATGGAATATGAAGAAAAAGGGAATGTTACTTTTCGGCGCGGGACTTATGGCTGGACTCAGCAGTACCTTCGGGTTCAGCCGCGCAAAGAAGAGTAGCACGACAACAGCGCTACCAATTTTTTACACTGGTACTTGGAAATATTATGACAAGGAACGCAATCGATCCCATAAAATCACCATTTCTCCTGAACTTAAATTGGGCATCGACAATCAGATAATTCCGGCAACTGTTCAACAAATTAAGAATGACAAATTAGTATTCCTTGATAAGTTTGGTTACCACATAACGATTCGAGCCAATGAACAACGGCCAGTTTCCCTTTCCGATGAGGCTGACGACCAGGTTTACACAATTCAACCAGTTCAATAATTATTGGAGCGCTGTAACACAGCGTTTTTTATTTTAAAATTTATTTGTCGTAGGTGCGGTGGTGCGGGGCCTGGTAGTCATTCATGAATTTAATGATCGTGCCCAGGTCATCCCCAAAGTACAGACTCTTCAGATATTCCTCCTCCAAAAAGCCGGCCTTAGTCATCTCAACCAGTTGCTTTTGCAGATTATCGTAGTAACCGCGGTAATTGTAAAAGGCAACTGGCTTTTTATTATCACCGATTGTGACCCAGGAGGCCGCCTGGCTAATCTCTTCCAGGGTCCCTACGCCGCCGGGAAAGGCCAGCATCCCATCCGCCAGGTTCATCATCTTTTCCTTACGGATGTCCATGTTGGCAACGATCTGCCGGTCCGTGACCCCGTCCAAGGCCACGCCGCGGTCGTACAGTTCCTGGGTAATCACGCTGTGGACCTGACCGCCATTCAGGAGGGTCCCCCGGGCAATTGCCCCCATCAGGCCGTGACGGCCACCGCCATAGACCAGGTCAATCTGGTGGGCGGCCAGCCACTCGCCGAGCTTTTCCGCCTCCACCATGTAGTGCTTGTCCTTGCCTTCTAAGGCTCCACAGTAAACTGCTAACTTGTTAATTGTCATCTACTTTCCCCTCTTTGCTTAATTCTTGAAGTGCCGCCAACTGCTGTTTGATATCAGCCGCGGCGGTCTTAACGGCCATCTCTTCAACCGGGTATAACTTGAGCAGCAACAGGTTCCCCACACCCTGGCGCCCAATTAGTGCCGGAAAACTTACGTAGATCGAATACTGCGGCTGGAAGATGGCCACCGGCAAGGCCAACTGCTCATCGGTAAAGATCGCCTGGATAATCCGCCGGGCCCAGGCAACCGCCGCACTAGCGTTGTAGCCCAGTCCCTTCAGGGTGTACCAACCACTGAGATCTGCCTGAACCTTGAGCTGGCTCTCGTCCAGCCGGTGACCATTGATGGATTCACCGATCCCCTGGCCGTTAACCCGGACAGTGGACCAGGCAAAGCTCTGCCGGCCGTTATGCTGGCCGTAGACAAAGCCGGTCACATTGGCGGCGGACAAGTGGGACGCGTGGGCCACTGCCCGCCGCATCCGGGCAGTATCGACCACCGTTCCTAGGCCAATCACCTGCTTGGGTGGCAGGAGTAGTTCCTGCTGGAGGAAGGCGGTGATGGCCTCGTTCGGGTCGGTCAGGTTGAGGACGATTCCCTGAAAGCCGCTGGCCTTGATTTGCGGGGCGATTTCTCTTACTGCCTGGCCGCTGGTGGTGAGTTCGGCCATCGGCTGTTCCTTAGCCAAGGCACTCTTGCCGACCGCCACGACAATGACTTGGGCCCCACCAAGCGCCGCATAGTCCTGGATGGTGATTTTTAGGTGGTGGGCGCTGGCCGTGGCCGCGTCCGCCAGGTCAGTTTGTACTGCTAAGGCGCGGTCGTCATCCTGGTCGATCAGGACCAACTCGTCCGCTTCGCCAGTGACCGCCAGTTCATTTGCCAGGAGGCGCCCCACGTGGCCTAATCCAATAATTCCAATTTTTCTCATGCCTGCACCTCGCTAATTACAAAGGAGAGGCTGACGCTGTCTGCGCCAACCTCCGCTTATTATTTTAGGATATTTATTCTTGTGGTTCCTGCAACTTCTGAGCTTCGGGGAAGGCGTTCAAGACAAATTCCCGTGGGCCCTTACTAAAGTCGAGGGGTTCTTCTGCCTGGTACATTTCCTTATGGCCCCCCACATAGAGGGTGACCATATCTGGCTGTAATTCAAAATGAACCCCCAGCTCGATTGCTGCCCGCAACAGGCGCTGGACGTCATCCGAGTAGTCCTTGCTGATGGCCTGGAGCGGGTGCTGGTAGTTGATATTGTTAGTGTACCGGTCGTTCGCAATCTTCAAGCCGAATGACAGGAGGTTCCCATTTTCAATCCGGTCAGCCAATTGACCACTGATGGTCAGGGCCGGGTCTTCCACCCGCCGCTTAGCAAAGGTCAACGCTAGCTTGTACTCCCGCGGAGCGTTGAACTCTTCCACGAAGGCCTGGAGCTCGTCAATCAGCTTGTTGGCAGCGTCCTTCATCCAGTCGGTCTCATCCGTCGGCTTCTGCAGGGCGACCTCGTTATTCAGTTCACGCGCCTTTGCCAGACGGGTCGTCAAGTCATCCGGAAGGGGTGAGACGATGGCGTCTAACAAGAGGAGCTCCAAGAAGTTCAGGGTATCATCACTGATTCCTGTCCGGGAGAGCGGGTCAAGGTCGAAGTTTCGGAATTCGAGGTAGTCAATGCCGGCAGCCATTGCCCCCCGCAGGTCCCGCATGTCCTGGTCGTGGTGACGAAGGCGGACGGGCCCGAAGAATTCCTTGAGGCTGTAGAAGGTTCCGTTGTCGACGTACTCCTGCAGCTGGTCAACGTGCTCTTCGAGAGAGTTGTAGGTAATCCGTTCACTGGCCTTGTTATCGTCCCCGTACTCACTGGCCCGAATGCTCCGGACCGGGAGTTCGATATTGTCCGGGAAGCTCTGCGGCATGTTCTCGGCAACTGGGCTGGCCCCGTACAGGTAGGTGAACAGCCATTGGTAGAGGTAGTAGGCCTGGGCGAGCTTGAAGTAGAGGTGGTTGCGGAAGGCAACCTCATTATCGTACTCGTCAGTGTAGAAACGCTGGTAGAGCGTTGATACGAGGTCACTATCCAAGCCAAAGTTGATGTGGACATCACCCATGATTTCCTTGGCAACCCCATATTTATTTCCCAGGTAATCATGGTCGGCCTGGGCCCACGGCTTGGAGTAGGCGTCCTTCAGGTAGTCCATGTCGTGTTGGTAGACCGGCGCGGGGGCCATGCTAAGTGGCCACAGGCGCTCATCGCTGTGAAGCTGCTCAATCATAATCTGTTCCAGCATCTTCAAGTGAGTAACCGCATGGCGGCTCCCCACTACCGGTGGTGTCTCAAAGTCAATCATGTCATCGGTAAATCCTGAATTCAGGTAAATGTTGTATTGACGTGACCGCAGATTAGCCGGATATGGGTACCGACTGGCCCGGCCGTTCGTCAACACACGATGCTTTTTAGCTTCTAAGCCGAACTGGCAGGCAAACATTTTGGCGTTCAGTTCGGGCTCTTTCAAAGCTGACTTGATTTGGTCATATTTATCAGCCATCTAGCATCCTCCCAATCATAATATATCATTCTCACTCTAACACTTTTGGAACATAATGGGCAATCTTTTTAGAAACAATGTCAATAAATTGTCTTACTAGGTGCCGGTATTAGTCGTTAAAAGTGCCTGCAGAAGATCCTACAAGTCCAGAATTTGCACGGGGTTGCCCCACTCCTTGACGAGGTTAAGGAGGCGGTCGACGGGAATGATTACCGTTTTAGTGTTGTCGTTGGGGTGACAACCAAGCGGTAGATTCGACTCGAGAAGCTGCCGCGCAACGACCAAGGTAACCTGGTGGTCGCGGTCGTTGATAAGATTAAAAGGAGATACAGCCCCGGGGGCGATGGCAAGGATTTTTTTCAACTCATCTGGGCGCGCAAAAGAGAGTCGCGATGTGTCCAACTGCTTTTTCAACTGACGCATGTTCAAGCGTTGGCTATCAGGAAGCATAATAAGAAAGAAGCCCTGCCGGCTGTGCAGAAAGAGGTTTTTGGCGCGTGCAAAGGTGTAGCCGTTGACATATTGGTCAGCTTCCGCGGCTGTGTAGACCGGGGGATGGTTAATCAATTGGTAAGGAATCTGTCGTTCTTTCAATAATATTAGGATTTGATTAGTCATTGCTGGAACCTCCTGATTATTTCCCGGGAAATATGTGACGACTGCTGGTAGATGGACCGCGCGTACAAAGCTTTGGGCTGCGGGAGTTGGGTTGTTTGCAGCCTGCTGGATAAGGTAGCGGACACGGGACGTAGCAAGCCAATGGTCACCGACAAGGGTTTGGGCCCTTCTGGGAGCAGCATCTTTGCCGTAGCCCTTTCCGGGATGGATCCGGTCGAGTTGCCAGCTTGGATAGGTGATGATTTGAGCGGTGGGGACCCGACTATGCCAGCGGGCTTCGTAATGCCAGCCGGCCACTACCCAGGTGTATTTGACCTGGACGTAGCCATTTTTGGCTTGGCGCTGGGCGGTAGCATGGCACGGGATTGGCCACGGAGCCAGCTTGCGGGAACTAGATGCCGCGCCAAAAGCATTTTCGAATGTCGACATGGGTCGCATCTTTGAACGGCACCCCCTCCGCTTCTAGCATGGGCCGCTGGTCAATCCAGCCAGGCGCCAACCGACCGTTTGCCGTGACTACCCGGTGGCAGGGATGCTTACCGCATCCGCCAAATTTACCCAGTGCCTTACCAACGAGGCGGGCGTTACGCGGGCGGCAAATCATGCGGGCAATCTGGCCATAGGTCGTGACTCGCCCGCACGGGATTAGGTCCACTGTGTTGAGGACGTCCTGAGTGAATTGCTTGTCTAATTTGGCTGCCATGGGGCACCTCCCTTTTAGGATTTGCTTATAAAAGTCCGTAATATATTTTCTATTAATAAGTGAAAAATAATTTCAAGAGAAAAGTAGTCACTTTTACAAAAGCAATAAAGGAAAGTATTAAGAATAAGGCAAACCACAACTTTAGCTCTTCAAGTACAAAGTAAATAACCGCTGTAGCGATTATAAATAAAACTAACGCCACAGCGGGAATAAAGTATTTGCTTCTATAGAATGCAGTAACTTTTTCTTTCAAGAATTGTCTCTCCTCACAACTACTCTTCATTAAATTGAAAATTGTACTTTATCATGCATCAATAATTCCCCCATATATATGGGGATTATGAAATATTAAAGAATCAATCGAAGTAGTATTAGGGATTCCCCCCATACACATGGGGATTAACTTAAAGGTCCTTATTAATGCACCCACTCCATTGCGTTTGTGTTCAAAGATGGTAAAGTAATTAGAATTAACAAATGAATATTTACAGAATACGACACGGATTTAGAAATAGTTTTCTTTTCTTTTTTCCTTCTATATAGCAAACATCCTTTAAGCTAGCAGGTTCAGCAATAATTTCATACATTTCAATGATCTTTTGTATCAGTTGCATAGTTTTATTTTCTGCTAAAGTTTGATCTGCCTCTAACATAAGAAATGTATTCATACGAATATTAAATTTATGATTATAATTTTGTAGTTCTGAAGAGCTAGCATACCCTATTTTCAAAATGGCAGATTGTAAAATTTAAGTTGAACATTTAAGTGGACAGAAAAAACCATCAAGGTCTTTAATGGTGTTACCACAC
>NZ_CANCWN010000030.1:0-22545 GCF_947381485.1 Limosilactobacillus avium
TACTTTTGTTTGTGGTTATTCAAAAGTCTATCACAAATGACTTTTTTATTTTTCTAACTTAATTTTACAAACCGCGATCCTAAAAAAGCGCCCCAACCCCGGTAAAGGGGATGGAGCGCTAGGGTCACTACCTGAGTAACCACTTAATTAGGCGTTTAACGTGCTTACTAGGCACAATGATGAATAAGATACACCAATGCAATGGGAACACCTCCCACTATACGCATAAAATGGAGCTGGTCAGGCTCCCGGCGTACTCAGTTATTGTATCACGGGAAAGCTATGCTATAATATAGCTATGATGAATAAGATACCGGTGTACAAAAACGATGCTTGTTGGTCGCTTGCATCGAACCGGTTGGGGCGCTTAATAGGCGTCCTTTTTTAGTTAGCATGAAATCTAGCAATTGCTCCAGTAACCGTAAAATTTGCTCGTCTATCTATACTTTTATCACCGCATTTTAAGAAAAGCGCCCCAACCCCGGTAAAGGGGATGGAGCGCTAGGGTCACTACCCGAGCAACCACTTAATTAGGCGTTTAACGTGCTTACTGGGCACAATCAGGATTATAAGGAACCAATGTCCCACAGGAGTCACCTCCCATTGCACATGGTTTAAGTGGGAGCTGCCCACCCGATGTGCAATGTTAATTGTACCATGCCTTAAATATGGTATAATAAATGTATCAGGATTATAAGGCCGGTGTGCAAAATGATAGTGAGGTAGCTCCTCACTATTGAACCGGTTGGGGGCGCTTAATAGGCGTCCTTTTTTAGTTAGCATGAAATCTAGCAATTGCTCCAGTAACCGTAAAGTTTGCTCGTCTATCTATACTTTTATCACCGCATCTTTAAGAAAAGCGCCCCAACCCCGGTAAAGGGGATGGAGCGCTAGGGTCACTACCCGAGCAACCACTTAATTAGGCGTTTAACGTGCTTGCTAGGCACGATAAAGATGACTAGCCAAAAATGGCTCATGGTGTTTCACCACCTTATTGCACATTTTCGAAAGTGATTGGGTTCCGGTGTGCAATAATTAGTGTACCATGTTATACTTAGTTCACAAAGATGATTAGCCGGTGTGCAAAATGGCTTCAGTTGATTACTTAAGCCGAACCGGTTGGGGGCGCTTAATAGGCGTCCTTTTTGTTTGGTACGAAAATTTAAAATTGGTTGTTTGCCTTTACTTCAGCACTATCTCTGAATTTCTCAACAGAAAAGCGCCCCAGTCCCGGAAAGTGGACGGAGCGCTTATTAATTGTATATAATATATGTATCAAGAGAATTATACTGGTGTGTAAAATGGCTTCAGTTGATTACTTGAGCTGCACCGATGGGAGTGAGACAGAACTAGCTTGCTAGTTCGTTTTCGAACCCCCGTCGACGCGAAGCTAGCCTGTGGAAGCACAAAGAGGGCTCTAGCGTTCGGTTTTTCTGAACGCTAGAGCCCCTTTGTGTACTGCGCTGTTGCATTTTTAACTATATAGGAGGCTTATGTCACGGCTCCTTTATATCTAGTTATCCTTTGCGGCCGCCTCTTCACGAGCGTGCTTGGCACGAAGGTCCGCTTCCATCTTGTCTTGGAAACTGTCAACGTGGTAGAAGAGCAGGGCAATTGCGGAAAGACCGAACCCCATGATGGGAATCCAGACATAGTTCCAGGTAATTGCGTTGAGGGCCGACTGTGTTTGGGTTTGGTTGGCAACGTAGCCACCCAGGGCCAAGACCCAACCGGTAATTGCCCCACCAAGACCCATACCTAGTTGGGCACCAAAGCTGGAGAAGGCGGTAATGATTCCTTCCGCCCGGACACCGTTCTTCCATTCACCATAGTCAACAGCATCAGCCAACATAACGGCAATTAGACCGGAGATAAAGCCCAGACCAAGGTTAACGATGATGTTAGCGGCAATGATGATTGGGACGTTTTGAACCTTTGCCCCAACCCACATTACTAATTGGCCGGTGATTGAAACGAGCCAACCAACCATCATCGTGTTCCGCTTACCGATTCGTTTAGAGAACCACGGTGTGACGGCAACGGTGATCGAGCCAAACAAGCCCAGGCCGAGCATGATGGAGGTCAGTCAGGCCGCGTGCATGTTGTACTTGAAGAAGTAAACCGTTACCTGGTTCCGGGTCTGCATCCCAATCCAGTAAACGAAGTCAATGAAGAAGATGATTGCCCATGGCCAGTTACCCTTCAAGGCCTTCAGTGAGGTCTTGATTGGCAGTGACCGCCGTTCGGCAACGCTCTGAACCCGTTCTCGGGTGTTGAAGAAGGCGTTAAGTAGGATGACGCAGGAAAGAAAAGCAAGGATAAGGCCCAACCAGAAGAAGCCCTTCTGGTTATTCCCCTGACCAAACGCCTTGACAAGGGGGAGGGCAATCACGGAAATCAGTGTACTGCCGGCGGTAGCGAAGAGGGCACTAATGGTAGAAAGGGTGACCCGTTCGTTGGCGTTGCTCGTCAGGTTAGGCAGGATCAACGTCAGGGGGATGTTGACCCCGGAGTATAAGACGTCAACACCGATATAAGTTATGTAGGCCCACAGGATCTTGCCACCCAGATTCAGGTGCGGGGTGGTAAACACCAGCACACAGAAGATGGAGTACGGGATCGAGAACCATAGCCAGTAGGGCCGGCTTTTCCCCCAACGGGTATGGGTATGATCGATTAAAATTCCCCAGAATGGCCCGTTAAAGGCATCGATGACCCGGGCGACCAAGAATAGGGTCCCCACGGCCGCCGCGGAAATTCCGTAGGCGTCCGTGTAGAAGTACATGAGGAAGTTCCCAATTAAACCAAAGGACAGGCAGCAGGCAAAGTTACTTGCACCGTAGCTTAACCTTTCTGGCCAGCGAACCTGGTGTTCATTATTAAGTGTATTAACTGATTTATCCATAGTTTTCGCCTCTAGAATTGCTGAATAAGAATTGATTCGTTAACAAATTAATACTTTCACGTTTGAACAGCTCAATTCTAAAGCGCTTCCAAGCAAATGTAAATGTTTTTTAAATAAAAAATATGTTTTTTAATAAAAAGATATTCATTTTGTTAAAACAGTGTATACTGAAGGCAGAAATAACTCACAAGGGGAGGAAAACATTTTGGACAAACAAAAAATGCCCCGGGACTTTTTCTGGGGGAACTCGGTTTCGAGCATGCAGACTGAAGGGGCCTACGACATTGATGGGAAGAGCAAGTCGGTTTACGATGTCCGGCCCGCAACGGCGATTAGTACTGACTGGCACGTTGCCATTGATGAATACCACCGTTATGAGGAAGACCTCGACCTGATGCAGAAAATGCACTTCAACATGTACCGCATTCAGATTTCCTGGTCCCGGGTTGTGAAGGACGGGGACGGTGAACTCAACCCCGCGGGCATTGCTTTTTATGACCGCCTGATCAACGCCATGCTGGCTCGTGGCATTCAGCCGATGGTCTGCCTCTACCACTTTGACATGCCACTAAAGCTTGCCAAGGAAGATAACGGCTTTATGTCCCGGAAAACGGTGGCGGCCTTTGTTAGGTACGGCAAGGCCATGATTGACCATTTCGCTGACCGGGTAAAGTACTGGATTGTCTTTAACGAACACAACCTCTACTTCACTGACGAGGCGTTTAACATCGCCGGCTACACGAAGGGGGACAAGTCGCTTGACGACCTGTACACCATCTTCCACCACACGATGCTTTGCTATGCACAGCTCAGTGCTTACCTCCACACTAATTATCCGGACGTTAAAATCGGGGGCATGATTGCCTACACGCCAGTTTATCCGGCCACGTCTAAGCCCAACGACGTTTTCTACGCCCGCAAGTCGAATGAGTTTTTGAACGAGAACCTCAACAAGTTGTACACCAGTGGTGAGTACTCGACCGAAGTCCAGGCCTATATTAAAAATCACCAGGTCAATAACGACTACCAGGATGGTGACGGGGAAATCTTGGCACAGATTCACGCCGACTTCCTGGCGTTTAGCTACTACCGGTCAACGACCCTGAACGCTGACAAGCTTCGCCCAGACTGTGCACCCAACCGCTACCTCAACGCGGGGATGGAAGCCAACCGCTTTACCCCCAAGACTGACTGGGGCTGGGATATTGACCCGCTCGGTTTTCGCAACATCATCACCCACCTTTATAACTGCTACCACTTGCCGGTCTTCCCAATCGAAAACGGGATTGGTTGCCAAGAAGAGTGGGATGGCCAGCACCCAATTGAGGATGACCAGCGGATCAAGTACCACCGCGACCATATTCGGGCGATGAAGGCGGCAATGTTTGAAGACGGTGCCAAGGTGTTAGGCTACCTGGGTTGGGGCCTGATTGACATTCCCAGCTCCCATGCCGACGTTAACAAGCGATACGGGGCCGTCTACGTAAACCGGACCAACCACGACCTTAGGGACCTTAAGCGGGTACCGAAGAAGTCTTTCTACTGGTTCCAAAAGGTGCTCGCTGATAACGGTGATCAGATTTAGGAAAGGGGAAACGACGATGAGAGCGCTGATGACGGTTGATGTTGGTGGCACGAGCATTAAATTTGGCTACTACGCCAACCACCAGCTTCATAAATTGACGGACTGTCCCACCCCCGCCACACTTGTGGATTACTACCGGGTAATTGCAGCGCAAAAGGACGCGCTGGCAGACGACTTTGACCTGGTTGGCGTTGCCGTTTCCTCGCCGGGAGCCGTCAATAAGAAAAAGGGGGTAATTGAGGGAAGCAGTGCCATCAAGTACATCCATAACTTCCCCATCCGCCAGCAACTTGCCCAGCGCTTAAACACGCGGGTCAGCCTTGAAAATGACGCCAACTGTGCCGGCCTGGGCGAGAGTTTCTTCGGTGCCGGCAAGGACTGCCACACCATCGTTGCCATCGTGATTGGCAGCGGGGTCGGTGGGGCGATTATTGAGGACCACGGGGCCCACCTGTTTGGTGGCGAGTTTGGCTACATGATTATGCACCCAACCAGCGGGGCCACGCTAAGTCACCTGGTTTCACCAGTAGCGGCTGCCAAGGCCTTTAGTAAAAAAGTGGGGACGCCGGTTACTGGCAAGGAATTGTTTGCCCGTGCCCAGGATGGGGACCGCGACGCCCAACAGTTTGTCGACCAGATCACGACCTACCTAGCCCTTGCCTGTTATAATTTACAAAATTCCTTTGACCCTGATAGAATTGTCATTGGTGGGGCGGTTTCGGCTAACCCGGTATTGCTTCCGGCCGTTAAGCGGCACATCGCTGCCTGGCAGGAGAAGAATACGGATGTTGGCCAGTGCCCCGAAGTTGTTATCAGTAAATTCCATAATCAGGCTAACCAGCTGGGGGCGGTGATTGACTTCTGCCAGAGCTATGGCCTGACGATTGATCAAATATAATTAGGCGGGTCAGCGATGAAAAAATACGAGGCAGTTGCAGAGAAAATCAAGAAACGAATATTTGACGGGACGTACCAGCCGCGGACACTCCTTCCCAACCAGCTGGAACTGGCGGACGAATTTAACGTCAGCAAGATCACCGTTAAGCGGGCCCTGGATTACTTGGAAAGCATCGGCTTGCTCTATAAGCAGTCGGGGCTGGGAACCTATGTCCTGGGCAATATTTCACTGATGGGTGAAAATGATTCCCCAGTAGGAGCCTTTCAGGGCCTGAAGTCCCAACTAGGTGACCGGGTTTCCAGTCGGGTAATTAAATTTGAGGTTACCTTCCCGACCAAGGACCTTTGCCGGCGGTTGGACATCAAGGAAACGGAGCCGGTCTATCAGATCATCCGTCTCCGCCTCCTCGATAAGCAGCCCTTTATCATTGAACACTCCTACATGCCGGTCCGGCTGGTCCCTTCCCTGTCTGAGGATGTCCTGGAGCAGTCGATTTATAAGTATATTCACCAGAAGCTGCAGATTAAGTTTGGCGGGGCCTTTCGAAAAATCAATGCCGACCGGGCGGACCAGTATGATATCAAGTACCTGGGTGCCAAAAAGGATACCCCAATTCTGGAAGTCGAACAGATCGTCTGGACCAGTAACGGGCAGAACATTGAGTACTCGCGGAGCCGGAACCTCTACAATAAGCGTTCGTATACCGTTGTCGAGACTAATTACGATTAAAAATATATCTTTTAATAAAAAGAGCATGATGATTATTTACAAACGCTGCCAAAAGGCATATTATTTAGACAGTCAATGGCTAATGTGGAGCCGTTGAATACGGATAATATTTGATAAGGAACGTGAGATAAATGGCAGAACCAATGTTTTTGAAACCCGTTTTTCATGAAAAAATTTGGGGTGGCCGGCGCTTGGCCACCGATTTTAACTACAACCTTCCTGCGGGAACGATTGGTGAATGTTGGGCAATTTCTGGCCACCCTCACGGTCCCAATGAGATTGAGAATGGTGAGTTTAAGGGCCAACTCCTTCCGGACGTCTACGCTAAGCACCCGGAGGTCTTTGGCAATCCGCAGTCACCAGTGTTTCCACTGCTGACCAAGATCCTGGACGCGGAGGCCAGCCTCTCTGTTCAGGTGCACCCCGACAACGCTTACGCGGAGAAGCACGAGCACGAACTGGGCAAGACCGAGTGCTGGTACATCATCCACGCCGACGAAGGCGCCTACTTAACCTATGGTCACACTGCTAAGACCCGGGAAGAACTCAAAGAAATGATTGAAAAGCATGAGTGGGGGAAGCTTTTCGGCAAGAAGCCGGTTAAGACTGGGGACTTTGTATACGTCCCGTCCGGTACCATTCATGCCCTCAACAAGGGAATCATGGCCTTAGAGACCCAGCAGAGCTCTGACACAACTTACCGGATCTATGACTACGACCGGGTGGACAAGAAGACCGGCAAGAAGCGTGCCCTCCACCTCAAGCAGTCAATTGACGTCACCACCGTACCGTTCAAGGAACCACAACTTAACAGCACGGTAGAAAAGGCGGGCGATTCGGTCGTCACGACCCTGATCACCCAACCAGATTCACCGTTCTTCAGTGTTTACAAGTGGGAAGTCAATGGCCACCTTACCCGGCAGCACGAGCATGGTCCCTACACTTTAATGTCAATCATTGATGGCCAGGGAACCTTAACCGTGGACGGCAAGGAATACGAACTGAAGAAGGGGACTCACCTGATTATCCCCGCAACCGTTAAGGAGTGGTCAATGGACGGCAAGATGCTGGTCATTGCCTCGGAATCAGTTGAATAATTATCTTAAAGTTGTGGCACCCGTATAGAAAAATGCTACAGCACGGTATACAAAAGGACTCTAGCGTTCGATTCTTTTGAACACTAGAGCCCTCTTTGTGCTTTTTAAGGGCTTGCTTGCTTCGACGGGGGTGCGAAATGTTTGTTATTTAGGTTTGCGTGCCCTTTAATAATTCTATAAGCCAAAAAAATGATTGGGGTGAGAATTTGGAGATTAACAAACTAAGGGCCTTTGTAGATTTGGCGCAAACGCTGAGCTTTTCGAAGACGGCCGAAAACCTATACACTAGTCAAAGTGCAATTTCCAAGCAAATTAAGTCACTGGAAAGGGAACTAGGGCGTAGCCTATTTAGGCGAACTAATAAGAATGTCGAAATATCGGCTTTCGGCAAGGAAATCTTGGCGGATGCCACCGCGGTAGTCGAGTTAAACAAACGAATGGTAAATAAGGCAAGGAATTTTGACGTGGAAAAGAGTAACCAAATTACCTTGGGTGTAATTCCGAGCTTTTCCAATAATGACATTTTTCGCAAGGTGATCGACTACCAGGCCCTCCGCCCCACGGTTAAGATCGCGATTCATGAAGATGAGACCTGCAACCTTTTGAACCTGCTTGATGAGGGGAAAATCGACGTGGCCTACACGCGGTCCCTCGATCCGACCAGGTTAAACTACGATCGAGTTATTGTCACCAGGGAAGAATTTGTCGCTTGTTTAAATAAGAAGCACCCCCTCGCTACCGCACAGCGCATTAACCTCCGCCAATTAAAAGACGAAAAGTTCATCATGCTCTCGCGACAGAGCCTCCTTTATCAGCCCGTTGTTGATTTGTGCCACGCGGTTGGCTTTGACCCCCAAGTATCATTCACGAGTGAACGGGTTAGTTCAATCTTCCAAATGGTTAAGGAAAACCAGGGGGTTGCCATAATGATGCAGCCAGACCGTCCAAGACCAGACATCGCAATTTGCCCACTAGTACCCACACGCCCTAGTTACTTGCTTTTTGCGAAGAGTAGGCAAAGTGATACCAAGTTGGTTACGGACTTTTGGAACTATCTCCAACAATTTGCGATGCCAAAGTGGAATGATTAACGGCTAAAACGGAATTGATGTTTACTTATCATCCTTTTCATAATAAAGGCAAAAATAAAAGTAGGTGACTTATCATGACAGAACTACCTAAGGATCCTTGGGATTTAAGAAAAGTGTTACGGGAAATTAAGGATAATCCAGCTGATTATCACGAGACTGATGTTGAAATTGATCCGGACGCGGAAATCTCTGGTGTTTACCGTTATATTGGGGCCGGGGGGACCGTTGAACGGCCGACCCAGGAGGGACCAGCCATGATGTTCAACAATCTGAAGGGCTTCCCCCACACCCGGGTTTTAACTGGCTTAATGGCCAGCCGGAAGCGTGATGGCCGGATCCTTCACCATGATTACAGGACGCTGGGCCGCTTCTTAAAGGATGCGGTTGAAAACCCAGTCCACCCAGTTAAGGTGGAAAAGAAGGACGCTCCTGCTCAGGAAGTGGTACACCTTGCCAGTGACCCCGACTTTGACATTAGAAAACTAGTGCCAGCACCAACGAATACTGAATACGATGCCGGTCCCTACATTACTTGTGGCCTTGTCAAGGGCTCTAGTCCGGATAAGTCGATGAGTGACGTTACCATTCACCGGATGGTACTGGAGGATAAGGACACCTTAGGAATGTATGTTATGCCTGGTGGCCGTCATATTGGACACTTCCAAAAGGAATTTGAAAAGCTAAACAAGCCGATGCCAATCACAATCAACATTGGCCTGGACCCAGCGGTAACGATTGGTGCCACCTTCGAACCACCAACAACGCCGCTCGGCTACGATGAGTTGGACGTTGCCGGGGCCCTCCGGCAGGAACCGGTTCAGTTAGTAGATGGGGTTTCTGTAGACGAAACCGCATTGGCCAGGAGCGAATACGTGATTGAGGGCTACATTATGCCTAACCAAACGATGCAAGAGGACATTAACACCAACACCGGTTTTGCAATGCCTGAGTTCCCGGGTTACAACGGGGTGGCTAATCCGGCGGTCAACGTGGTTAAAGTAACGGCGGTGACTCACCGGAAGGATAATCCAATCATGCAGTCCGTAATTGGGCCAAGTGAGGAACACGTCTCAATGGCGGGAATTCCGACAGAGGCGTCAATTCTGGAAATGGTCGATAAGGCAATTCCCGGAAAGGTGGTTAACGTTTACAATCCGCCAGCCGGGGGTGGTAAGCTCATGACCATTATGCAGATCCACAAGGACAACCCCGCGGACGAAGGAATTCAACGCCAAGCAGCCATTCTAGCCTTTGCTGCCTTTAAGGAATTAAAGACCGTTTGGCTAGTTGATGAGGACGTCGATATCTTTGACATGAATGATGTGGTATGGACGATGAACACCCGTTTCCAAGCAGACCAGGACTTTGTCTGCCTTCCGGGCATGCGGAATCACCCGCTTGACCCTTCAGAGCGGCCCCAGTACGATCCTAAGTCAATCCGGGTCAAGGGGATGAGCGCGAAGACAATTATTGACGGGACCGTTCCATTTGATATGAAGGACCAGTTCGTTCCAAGTTCAAGGAAATGCCGGACTGGAAGAAATATTTGAAATAAGGGTTGATTAATTTGAAAAAGATCATTATAGGCATCTCCGGGGCCTCCGGCAGTATTTACGGAATTGACCTGCTTAAAAAGTTAAAACAGGTTGAAGGCATTGAAACCCACCTGGTAATGAGTGACTGGGCTAAGGAGAACATTAAGCTTGAAACTGACTACCAGCCGGAAGAAGTAGAAAAGCTGGCCGACTTTGTTTATGATGACCATAATTTAGGGGCCAGCATTGCCAGCGGATCCTTTCGGGTTGATGCAATGGTGGTTGAACCAGCCAGTATGAAGACCGTTGCTGGGATTAGCGTTGGCTTTGATGATGATCTGATCATCCGTGCGGCGGGTGTAATGCTAAAGGAACAGCGAAAGCTGATTCTTGTTCCCCGTGAAACGCCCCTTTCAGCAATTCACCTGGAAAACCTAACCAAGCTGGCAAAACTTGGTGTCCAGATTATTCCACCCATCCCGTCCTTCTACGACCATCCGCAAACCATCCAGGACATCATTGACCACCAGTCAATGAAGGTAGTTGACGCGTTGGGAATCGATAACGAAATAGGGCGGCGGTGGAATGGCTAACTTGATTCATAAACAAATTTTCACAGTCAAGCAGGAAGGGTACACGATTACCGCTAGTGCGACCTTAATGAACAAGGACCTGCTGGTTAACCTAACTGGCGGTAATGTTCCCCACCTAGGTGGAATCGTCAGTTACGACAAGAAGACTGGCAAGGTCACAAAGGTCCACTTTGCTAGTCATGATGGTCGAATCCATAAGGATATTATGCTCGCTGAGCAGTTTGTAAAAAGGGTTGTTGATCAGGCTCCCGGCAATATCTGCGTCACCGCTGGCGTACATGTTGACGGTATTACTGCTGCCCAGATTAACGCGTCGTTTGCGATGGTCGATAATCTAGCCGTGCAGGTTATTACATGGTTTGCTGGGTTTGCCCAAGAATTTAGTGATCCCCAATACACGACGCACCTGCAGAACTTTGAAGTCGGGAAGGGTGAAGTTCATGAAGAAAATAATGACAGACGCTGAGCTGAGCGGGATGCCGCAGGACTACGTTGAACCTTTTGAAATGGCAAAAGACGAATTTCCACAGGCGACCGATGATCCTGCAGGGATGAAGACATTGGACGTGGACCTGAAGCCCCATTATCCGCAGGTACACCTCAACGTGGTGTATGCCTATAAGGATAGCCTGAAATTACACCTGCACATTATTGTGCCGGCTGGGGAGCGGCGTTTTCCCCTTATCATGTGGGTTCAGGGTTCGGCTTTTCATAAGCAGAACCTCGGTAACCACCTTGCCCACATGGTTGAAGTTGCCAAACACGGCTATGTGGTTGCAATGGTGGAGTACCGTTACGCACCCCGCTGGTCCTTCCCCGTTCAGGTTCGGGATTTGAACACGGCAACCAGGTTTATGCATGATGCATGCGGAGCAGTACCATGTTGACCCCAAGCGATACGGTGCCTGGGGAGATTCTTCCGGTGGTCATACTGTGACCCTTGCTACCGTGACGGAAGGCAACCAGTTTTTCAGTGATGAGGATGTCGAAACAATGCCGCTTAATTTTAAGGCTTGCGTTGATTTCTATGGGCCAACGGATATTAGCCGTATGAATAAGGTCCCATCGACACAGGACCACGTCACCGCCCACAGCCTAGAGGGCGAATTCCTAGGCACAAAGGACATTTACCAAAACCCAGAACTGGTGCAAAAAGCAAATCCAATTAACTATATTAAGCCGGATAAGGAGCTACCACCATTTTTAATCATGCACGGCAACAAGGACCGCTTTGTGCCATTTGAACAGAGCTGCTTGTTGTACCAGGCATTAAAGAAAAATGGCCACCGGGCGGACTTCTATTGCCTGGCGGGGAGCGACCACGGCAGTGACGGCTTCTTTGCACCGAAAACGTTAGACACTGTCTTTGAATTCCTGCGAGTCATAGTTGGCTAATTAAGTGTTGACAATAGCTTAAGATTAAACTATACTAACCACAATTTAATTTAACTCTAATTTTATAAGTGCGTTGATGAGAAGAGTAGAGACATCTTGTTTCAGGCAGTGACCGCTGATGGTGAGAAGGCGGGTAACGGGGTGTCTTGAAGATGAGCTCGGAGCAACGAAGCGTGGTCGGCCAATTGCCGGCTGTAATTCCGGCAGGATCCGTTACCATCCCTGGTATTTAACTTGTTAAGTACTGTTGAGGCTGATTTTATCGGTGAAATTGGGTGGTACCATGCTATGTGCGTCCCTAGGTAGAATTTTTCTACTTAGGGGCGCTTTTTTTGTTTAGGAGGGGAAGTAAAATGACGAATTTCAATACACGACTTGTACACCAACCCGCACAGGGAGATAACGGCACCGGGGCAGTGACCGTTCCCATTTATAAGGCAACCACTTTTGAGTACCCGGCAGTGGGCGCCCCCATCAAGGACGACTACTCACGTTCAGGCAACCCAACCCGGCGGGCACTGGAGGACCAGTTAGCCGACCTTGAAGGTGGGTACCAGGGCTTTTGTTTCTCTTCGGGGATGGCAGCGATTCATGCGGCCCTCGCAATCTTCAAGCAGGGGGACCACATCATCGTTGGGTACCAGATTTACGGTGGCACCTTCCGCTTGCTCCACCAGTTCTTTGCCCGCTGGGGCCTATCCATTACGGCGGTCGACACCCGGGACTTAGCGGCAATCGAAGGGGCTATCCGGCCGAACACCAAGGCCATTTACTTTGAACCGGTGACGAACCCCCTGCTTCAGGTGACCTCCGTCAGTGATGTTGCTCAACTGGCCCACCAGCACCAGCTGTTGACGATTGTGGACAATACCTTCCTCAGTCCCTACCTCTTGCGGCCGTTGACCCTGGGGGCCGACGTTGTCATCCATAGTGCCACCAAGTACCTTTCCGGCCACTCCGACGTTTCCGCCGGCGCCGTCATCGTCAAGGATCCGGCACTCGCCCGGCGGGTCTACTTCATTCAAAATGCCCTCGGCGCGGTTCTGTCGCCTGAAGATAGCAACGAACTGGCCCGGGGGGTGAAGACCCTCAGCCTGCGCCTCGACCGGCAGATTGCCAACGTCAAGGAGTTGGTTAACTACCTGCGGCCCCGGCCGGACATTGCGCAAATTTACTATCCTGGGGTCAAGGGCCTGGCGGGGTACGAAGCCCTGCAAAAAGAGGCGACCGGTGCAGGCGGTGTCTTCTCCTTCGAGCTCAGTACGGGGATCGACCCGGTTCGCTTTGTCAACCAGCTTAAGCTTTTCAAGCTGGCGGTCAGCCTGGGAGCGGTGGAAAGCCTGGTCGAGCTTCCCAGCAAGATGAGTCACGCGGAGTTGAGTCCTGAAGAACAATTAGCCGCGGGAATCAAGCCGGGGTTGATTCGGATGGCCGTGGGAATCGAGGACTACCGTGATCAAATTGCCGATATTAAGCAAGCCCTGGATAAGGCACAAAAGTAAGGAGGAAGAACTATGTCAGAAAAATCACTCGATACAATCATTGCCCAGGCTGGCAACCACCTGGATGGTAAAAAGGCCGTTGCCCTGCCCCTGTACTTCTCATCGAACTACCGCCACGATTCACTAGCGGAGGCCAAGAATTTTGACCCCCACCGTGGCTACACCTATTCACGGCTTGCCACCCCTAACCGGCGGGCGCTTGAGGAAACGATGGCCCGGTTAGAGAAGGGGACCGCTGCCTTTGCTGTCAGCTCGGGGATGGCGGCCATCCAGCTGGCACTGAGTATCCTCAAGACGGGGGACCAGCTAATCTCGTTGGACGACCTCTATGGCGGCGATTTTCGCTACTTCCGTTACCTGCATGACCACGCCGGGGTCGACTTTGACCAGTGGGACGGCCGATCAATTGCTGACCTGGTGGCCAAAGTTTCCACGAAAACGAAACTCGTGTGGCTGGAGACGCCATCAAACCCGATGATGAAGAAGGTTGACATTCAGGCAGTGGCAACTGCGGTACACGAGAAGAACCCGCAGACCCTGGTGGCGGTTGATAATACCTTCTACACACCGGTTTACCAGCAACCACTGACCCTGGGGGCTGACATTGTGGTTCATTCGGCAACGAAGTACCTTTCGGGGCACAATGACCTGCTGGGTGGGATCTTAGTCTGTAAGGACCCCGACCTCGCCGCCAAGTACTACGAATACTACATTACCACCGGCGACACCCTCGACTCGTTTGACTCCTGGCTCTTGTTGCGAAGCCTGAAGACGCTGACGATCCGGGTTGAGCGCCACACCAGCAATGCCCAGCAGGTCGTTAAATACCTGCAAGGTGAACCTCACGTTAGTAAGGTCCTCTATCCCGGCAAGGGCGGCATCATTAGCTTCTACCTTAAGGATGAGGGCGACGTCGAAAAGATCTTGAACAACGTGAAGGTGATTACCTTTGCGGAGAGCCTCGGGGGAGTCGAAAGCCTAATCACAATCCCGTTTTACCAGACTCACGCGGACGTGGAGCTTGACCAACGGCAGCGGCTCGGCATCACGCCCCGCCTCCTCCGGCTGTCCGTTGGCCTGGAGGATCCAACAGACCTGGTTAACGACCTTAAACAGGCACTTGGTAAATAAAAGGCGCCCCGCACGGTGAGCACGGGACGCTAATATCAATTATTTACGGTGACGCGGGGCAACTGCCCGGCGGATTGCCGGGTAGCGGGCCAAGAGGGAAATGCCATAGGCGAAGCTGGTCGCCATGGTAAGGGCCCAGACGAACCATTCGTTGCTGAAGCTAAAGAAGGCGATTGAGGAAAGGTCCTTGAGGATTTCCTTGAACAACTCCTCAAACACCGCGGCCCCACTGACCGCGGCCTGGTCGGCAAATTCAATGATGATGTCAATTACGAACACAACAATCCAGCCGAACAGGTATGGCCAGTTGCGCTTGACCTTAATGATGGGCCGGCCGTAGCGGTCCTTCCCCTGGGGGCCAGTGACCGAGACCCGGGTCGCCTGGAAGAAGCCGATGAGGATGCCGATTATTAACAGGAGGATGGTCAAAAGAACTTTGTGGGCAAAGTGTTCTTCATGCAGGGCCAGGACCATCATGACAAAAGCGTAAGCGGGGATGATGATTAGGCTCCGCCGGGTGACGGGCTCAAACTCAAATGTCCCCTTTATAAATGAATATATTAATAGGATGAAAAGGATGATAACCCACATTTTTAACTAGTCCCCCTCCTGGTAGTTATTGTTTCCATTATAGTTCACAACGGGGTGGACAGCAGCACCGATTCAGGTAAAATAAGGATAAATTCAACTGGAGGAGAAAAACGATGCAAAAGTACACACGTCAGGCTAAGCTGGCCGACTTGGCCCGGATAATGTCAATCATTCAAGACGCCAAGGCCCAGCTGAAGGCCGCCGGGAGTTCCCAGTGGCAGGGGGCCTATCCTGCTGAAGACGATATTGCCGCGGATATCAAGGAGGGTCACGGCTTTGTCTTCATCAACGGGCAGGAGATTGCTGGTTACGCGGCGGTAATCGTGGGGGCCGAGCCAACCTACCAGAAGATTGACGGAGCGTGGCAAAATGACCAGGATCCTTACGCCACCATCCACCGCATTTGCTTTAGTTCCGCATACCAGGGGGAAGGGCTGGCGAAGATCTTCATGGCCGACCTCTTAAGCCTACAGGTTGCCCAGGGGGTTGCCAATTTCCGGATTGATACGTCGAAGTATAACCAGCCAATGCAGGCGGTTGCCAAACGCAGCGGTTTTGCTTACCGGGGGATTATTCAGGTCACCGAGGACAAGGAGAACCCTGACCGGTTAGCATATGAATTGAATTTAAAGTAAGAAAATGGGAGTGAGACAGAACTAGCTTGCTAGTTCGTCTTCGAACCCCCGCAAGCACAAAGAGGACTCTAGCGTTCGGATTTGCCGAACGCTAGAGTCCCTTTGTGTACTGCGCTGTAGCATTTTTAACTATATAGGGGACTTATGTCACAGCCTCATTTTTGCTTACTTTATGGTCGTTGACCGAGGCCACCTTCTAATGTGATGGTCTCTCCCGTCATGTACTTAAAGTCGGGTGAAGCTAGTTGAACGCAAACCTGGCCGATTTCCTTTTCGGCATCCCCAAAGTGGCCCATCGGGGGAACGTGGACGTTAGCCTTGAAGGCGTCCGGGAAGGCGGTCTTAAACTGTTCCAATTTGGCAGTCCAGGCGAGCGGGCAGACGACGTTAACATTCACCCCGTCCTTAGCCCATTCGGTGGCGGCCACCCGGCTCATCCCCCGGATACCCTCCTTTGCGGCGGCGTAGGCACACTGGCCATAGTTGCCGAAGAGGCCGGCACCGGAGGCAAAGTTGATTACTGACCCACCGTTTTCCTTCAAGTATGGGTAGCAGGCCTGCATGTAGTAGAAGGCCGCGTACAAACCGGAGTAAATTGCCAGGTCAAACTGGTCCTTGGTGTGGTCAACCAGCGTGACGCCGGAAGCGGACGCCTGGGCATTATTGATCAATACGTCAAGGCGGCCGAACTTGGCAATCGCCTTGTCGACGACGTCCTTGACCACGGCCTGGTTGTCAGCCTGGGGGTTGATGTCCGCCGGCACTGCCAGTACCTCAATTCCGTAATTCTTCTCTAGCTCGTCCTTAGCGGCGGCAAGCTTATTTTCGTTACGACCGGTAATAACCAGGTTGGCCCCCTCCTTGGCGTAGGCGGTGGCGATACCGTAACCAATCGAACCACAGCGGCCGTCACTTAAAACGGCCCGCCCCGCACCAGTGATCAGAGCTACTTTTCCCTTTAGAAAACCCATGTTGTTTCCTCCTTTAAATGATCAAACTCTATAGGTTGATTTTATCATGGCCCTAGCTAACGTCAGTTATAGGAGTAATTATCTTAATAAAAAAATAATAAAGCAGTCGCTGAATGCTTGGGCCAGCGACTGCTTTACTACTACTTTTCGAATGTCATCTCTTCACGCAGGGCGTCGTAGATGAATGGCTGTGACCCGAGGGCCATGCTGGTGTAGTAGGCCACGAAGGTCACGATTGCCATCGGGAGGATTTGTTCGATTGAACCAATCATTTCCGTGGCCAAAAGGATCGAGGTAAATGGTGTTCCTTCCGTGGCGGCAATGTAGGCGGTCATCCCCAGGACAATCATGTTCAGATAACAGGCGGCCGGAAGAATACCCGCGTGAACCATCAGTAGGCCGAAGATGGCTCCCCAGATACCGCCGAGGACAAAGATGGGCATAAAAATACCGCCGGGTACGGTGGCCCCGTAAGAAACCATGGTACCGACAAAGCGGATTACCAGGAAGGCGACCAGGAGGATGAGGTAGTGCCACCATCCCCGGCTGTTGGGCATGATGCTCAAAAACTGGATTACCTTGTGGCTTCCCCCCAGCAGTTTCGCATTCCACAGGCCGACGGGAATCACGAGGAGGAGGGGGATAATACTATGGAAGCGGTCGGGGATGATGGTCAGCTTGCCGTACCACCACTTCAGGTTCAGGATACAGTACTGGAAGCCGTATGCTCCCGCCCCAATTACAACCCCGGCAACCAGCAGCCACGGGTAGGCAGTGAAGGGGAGGTTCATCTTGATTGGTAAATACAGGCAGGGCCGGGTCCCAAAGTAGAGGAAGGTCGCAAAGTCAGCCGCAATGCAGGCAGCCAGGGTGGGCACCCAGACCCGGTTCCTGAAGTCGTGGGTAACTTCTTCCAGCAGGAAGACGGTCCCGGCGAGGGGGGGCACTGAAGGCTGCCGCAAGCCCTGCCGCGGCCCCGCACTGCAAAAGAAGGTGGCGGTCGTCATCACTGAGGTGGAAGACCCGCTCCGAGAAGCCCTCACCAATGCAGGCCCCCATTTGGATGCAGGGCCCTTCCCGCCCCAGGAAGAGACCGGGACAGATTGCCAGGAGACCACCGACGAACTTCCGCCATAAAACGGCCCACCACTTCATCCGGTGCTTGCCAAGCAGAATGGCCTCAATCTGGGGAATTCCGGACCCGAGGAGGTCGAGCTCTTCGCCCCGGATGGTACGGGCAATTAGCCCGGCGATGAGAAACATCAACAGGACGTAGGGGATGAGCAACCAGGGGTGGCGAGCCATCTGGGGATAGATGAACCAGAGGACTTCCAGGGTGTGATCAATGATCCACCGGAAGGCCCCAACGAGCAGGCCGGTAAAGAAGCCGACCACGATTCCCGCCCCGACGTGTTTGAGAAAGGGGTTGGTGAATGGGCGCCGCAATAAGTCACGCGCCCGCATGGGTTGTGCAGTTTGCAAAATCGTTTCCTCCCAAAAATAAGTTCACTTCAAATTATATCCTTTCTTGCTGGTTCGTGCTGAAACTTATGCTATCATTAGTCTCAGTTACTAAGTGAAGTGGAGGAAAGAAAATGGAATTTATTGCAACCCTGGCGGGGCTGTTGCTGATGACCCAAATTGTTGCGCACTACTGCCGACGGGTGGAAATCCCTGAGGTAATCGGGCAGATCATTGTCGGCATCATCGTGGGCCCGGCAATGCTGAACTGGGTCCACCTCAATTCGATGATGAACGAGTTTCAGGAGATTGGGGTCATTATTTTGATGTTCATCGCGGGGCTCGAAAGTGACCTCTCGCAGTTAAAGAAATACCTAAAGCCCGCCTTCGCGGTGGCAATGGCGGGGGCCATCGTCCCGGTCATCGTGATGTCGCCGGTGGCCTACTTCTTTGGCTTCACCAAGACTGAGTCCGTCTTTATCGGGGTTATCTTTGCCGCCACGTCCGTCAGCATTTCAGTGGCGGTTTTGCGGGAGTTTAACCAACTCAGCAGCCGGGAAGGGGCAACCATCCTCGGGGCCGCGGTTGCCGATGACATTATCGGCGTCATGATGTTATCGATCATGATCAGTGTGATCAACGGTGAGGGCGGCGACGCCCACACCAGTTTGCCGCTCTGGCTGGCCCTGTGTCTGCAGGTTCTCTTCTTCGGTGGGACCTATCTGTTGGTCCGCTGGTTGGCACCCTATTTGATGCACCTCAGTGAAAAGATGCTGACCGAGTCGGCGCCGTCCGTCATGGCGATGATCATCTGCCTGGGGATGGCCTCAATTGCACACTACGTTGGCCTGAGCGGGGCGGTCGGGTCCTTCTTTGCCGGAATTGCGGTTGCTAACACCCACCGGAAGGAGACAATTGACCGGAGCTTTGAGCCCATTGGTTACGCCATCTTCATCCCCCTTTTCTTCGTCAGCGTCGGCCTGAACATGCGCTTTGATAACATCCAGCGGTCCCTGCTGTTCGTGATCTTGATGACGGTGTTGGCCTGCCTGACCAAGCTGGTCGGCTGTGGGGCCGGGGCCCGGATCGCCGGTTTCAACATGGTGAGCTCCTACGTTGTTGGTAGCGGGATGATTGCCCGGGGGGAGATGGCCCTGATCACCGCCCAGATTGGGTATGAGGCCCACCTCCTGTCGCCGATGTACTATTCAGACGTTATTACCGTGATCATCCTGGCAACGATCTTGGCGCCGTTTATTTTGAAACATTCATTGAAAAAATTACCTACTGCTTGAAATTAAAAGGGATTGGCGAAGCGTTTCGTCAATCCTTTTTGTAGCCCCAGTCGCTTTTGGTTGGGTCCCCGTGGATAAAATGCTAAAATAGATAATCACGATTACAGAGAAAAGGGGAACGAAAATGGAAGACGGAGAGCAACGCGTTGAACAGCAGCGGGTCGACCGGGTCGATGAGGAAATTGCCCGCCAGATCACGGAAACCAAGGAATCGGTCGCTGCTGCCCATAAGGAAACCCGGGCGGTCGAAAAGAACTACAGCGAGAACGCCTCAATCAACCGTTACGAAGTTGATGATATTGCCGAATCGCGGTCCGAACTTGAACAGCAGCGGCGACTAGTTTCCCAAGCGGCCGAGAACGAAACCATCCTAAACCACCAGCTCCGCACCCTAAAGAACCTCCAGGGGTCCCCGTACTTTGGCCGAATCGATATTCTGGACCCGGGCGAAGACGAGCCGGAGAGCCTCTACATTGGGACGGCATCGCTGATGAATAGCGACAAGACCGACTTCTTGGTCTACGACTGGCGGGCGCCCATCTCCGGGGTCTATTACAACGGAACGCTCGGTAAAGTTAAGTACGAGACACCGGCGGGAACGCAGACCACCAATCTGGTTAAGAAGCGCCAGTTCACGATCAAGGATGGTAAGATCACCAATATGTTCGATACCAACGAAACGGTTGGTGACGAGCTCCTCCAGGCCGCCCTCGGTGAGCAGAACGACCAGTACATGCACAACATCGTGGCGACGATCCAGCAGGAACAAAACGACATTATCCGGGATACCCGCAGTGACCTCCTCCTTGTCCAGGGAGTTGCTGGTTCCGGAAAGACCTCCGCAATTTTGCAGCGGATTGCCTACCTCCTCTACCACAGCCGGGCGGAACTGAACGCCGACCAAATTGTCCTCTTCAGTCCGAACAACCTCTTTAGCCACTATATCTCGGAGGTCCTGCCGAGCCTGGGGGAGCGGAATATGCGCCAGGTTACCCTGGCCGGCTTCCTCCGCCGGCGGTTTGAAGGCCTCCAGGTGGAAACCCTCTTTGACCGCTACGAGGAACGGCAGAAAAACAGCGGGGACCATGTTGTTGCTGACTTCTTGGAAGGCGCCCCAATAATGGCGGCCGTCTTTGACTACGTTCACCAGTTACCCGTGGAACAGATCCAGTTTGCCGACCTGACCTTCAATAGCCAGGTCTTCTTCAGTGCGGATCACATCCGCGACCTTTACCAAGCCCTTCCCAAGACGATGACAGCGGCGGACCGTTTAGTTCACCTGAAGAACAAGCTAATTCGTGAACTCCAGCACCGGGTGCGGGAAGAGGCGAAGAAGGACTGGGTTGCCAAGGCCCTCGATGACCTGGACGTCCAGCAACTACACCGTCTGTACGGCAAAAAGACGGTTGACGACTTTAAAGATGAGGACACCCAGTACGCCTACCTGGCCCGCCGCCTGGCCAAGCGCCGTCTGCGGGTGGTAGCCGACGCAATTTACAACAATTACTTCATTGACTTTTACAACCAGTACGAACGCTTCCTCCGCCAGGTTGACCTTCCGGAGAACATCAGTAAGCGGGACTGGATCAACACGATTACCGACTACCAAAATGAAATCGAGTACCACCGTCTGAAGCTGATGCACACGGTTCCGCTGATGTATTTACGGGACTTGATGACGGGGAGTGGGCAGAACCAGTCCTTCCAGTACGTCTTCATTGACGAGATGCAGGACTACCCACTGGCAATGCTGATCTACCTCCGCCACGCCTTCCCCCGGGCCAAGTTTACCGTCCTGGGTGACAGTGAGCAGGCGCTGTTCAAGCCTCTCCGTTTGCCCCAGGAGATGCTTAAAGAATTAAGCACGGCTCTGCAAGCCAAGCACCCCAACCTGATTGCCCTGAACCGGAGTTACCGGTCGACCAAGGAGATTACTGACTTCGCTAAGGCCCTCCTGCCCGATGGGGACCAGGTTATTTCCTTTACCCGTCACGGGGAGCGCCCGGCCCTCTATGTTCGCTATGATCAGGTGGCCTGCGACCAGTGTGTGGCGGCGATGGTAGCCAAGCACCGGCAGAAATTTGAGACGGTGGCGGTCCTGACCAAGAACCGCGACCAGGCGGAACACATTTACCGTCACCTGCACCAGCAGGGGGTTAGTGACCTTCACTTGCTCAGCGCCCGCGATAGTGCCCTACCAACGGGGATCCTTGTTTTGCCAATATACCTCGCCAAGGGCCTCGAGTTTGACGCCGTCATTGCCTACGATATTTCCCAGGAAAACATGGCAAACGTCGATGCCGTGGGGATGATCTACACAATGGCAACCCGGGCAATGCACCAGTTGACCCTGGTAAGCAACGGTCCGGTTGCTAAGGCAATTACTCCTCAGGCCGGTAAGCAGGTCGTGATTGAGCATGAATTAACCGATAAACAATAAAAACGCTTTCACGGCCTAGGGGAATATGTTACTCTATTAGTAGCGATTTATAAGGAGATGTTCCGTATGGTAAAAGATGAATATACTTTGGTACTGGTAAAGCCGGATGGTGTTAAGACACGGCACATCGGTGATATCATTACCCGAATCGAACGGAAGGGTTACACCATTGAAGCCCTGAAGATGATCATCCCAACCGAGGAAAAGCTGCGTCAACACTATTCTGACAAGGTGGACAAGCCATTCTTCCCTGAACTTTTGGAATACATGACTGAAGGCCCAATTGTCGGAATTGTGGTTTCCGGGACGAACGTTGTCCAGGCCATCCACAACATGGCCGGGGCTACTAACCCTGGCGAGGCCGAGTGGGGGACCATCCGTGGGGACTACGGTCGTGAATGGCCAGATGGTAACCTGCGGAACATCATCCACACCTCTGATACGGTAGACAGTGCCACCCGGGAAATCGGTATCTGGTTCCCCGAATTTGACGTGGAACAAGCTCGTAAGGCAAAGCTGGAAAATAATTAATACTCTTAAAGTAAAGAAACTGGTGAAAAGTCACTTGCTTTTCACCAGTTTCTTTAAGTTCTAATACAGATTTCGCCGGTACACCGTAAGCACACCATAACGACACGTATTGAAAAAGGCGGTCGTAATCCTCAAGCTTGGATCACGATCGCCCTACTTA
>NZ_CANCWN010000031.1:0-21767 GCF_947381485.1 Limosilactobacillus avium
CCCATTGAGGTATTCATGGAGAATATCACAGACGCACAGTTAGTTTCTTTCTAACTTAATTTGACATTTCAGGACTATTAAACATGTAATTGTACCAAAATCGTCTACAAAACTGACTAATACAGGAAATGATAGTTTTAAAGAAAAATGTCAAGAAAAAGGATGCTTAAGATTAACGAATTCTAAACAATTAAATGATCCAACTGAAGGAAAGAAATTGTTAAATTTATTAAATTTATCAGCTTCTAGAGAGAATAAGGAATATACTGATTCTAGTATTTTCATTTCGTCAGCTAGTAAGAAAATAGATGATCTTTCTTTATGGAGGGAATATACGGATAATGGAGTAGGAGCATGTTTAGTTTATGACAGTAAATTTTTGAAAAGTCTATATAAAAATGGAAGGGAAAAATTGTTTAAAGTATGTTACATTGACACCGATATAATTGAACTAAAAACAAAGGGGAAAAAAAGAAAAATTCGCTTTAAAGGCGACATGAATGGTATAGATGAGGGAAAGTTAAGCAAAGAAATCTTAAAACTTTATGATTGCGTTAATAACAGTAAGCTTAATGTGGACGACATAATTAATCAACTTGAGACAGTGCGGTATCTCTTTAAGGATGCATCATATGCGTACGAAGATGAATATAGACTGATAGTTAATGAATGTATGCCTAAAAAAATTGTTGCAGAAAATAGTAATAAATGTGATGTTCCTTTTATATATACGTATATTGATTCTGATTGTCCCAAGTATACTAAGGTATATTTGGGACCAAAAGTTATGGAGTGGGATTATATTGCACCATATATAAAGTATTGTTATTCTTCTAAAAACAAAGAGATTTCGGTATGTAAGTCAAGCCAAAATTATAGATAGTATATGCATAGGTACCGAATAACAACACGTCTGTATTTTCAATTCTAATTTCTGTTTCCTATACTGATTACTAGAAATTTAATCAGGAGACTTTTTTATGAAAGGTAAATACGAAATTACTACACTCAATTTTATTTCAAAGCCATCTCCGATGTTGGCACTAATGTAAGCAGTCAATAACGATACGTATTGACTGCTTACTGTGGTGCGCCCGGCATGGGTATTAGCTAGGCGGTGAAAGTCCGCTATGGGCCGTAGTAGTCGGAACCATGAGCCGAGGACAAGGGTGTCCACTGTGAGGTGGAATCTGAAGGAAGTCTAAGGCAAAGTACCGCACCGATGAACAAGAAGTAGCTATAAGGCTGAGAGTAACTGGATAAGGTTGCCATACAAACTAAAGTCCAATACTACTCGAAGTTGCTTTCAGTAAAGCTAACGGTGACATGGTACGAAAGTTAATATTCTTACCCGGGGAGATCTGACCTACACGTTTCCGACAAGAGGAATGAATGAAATTCCACAGAAACAAGCGATGCAGTGATGTAGCGTTGAGTAAGTCAGAAGTCAGCCGAGGTCATAGTAGTCTAATTAGATGAAGGACCGAACGACAATAACTTGTAACTTATATCGGAGGTGTAATCAGGTGCGACAATCGCAGAAAACAGAACCACAAGCTGACCGCTTGTCGAGGATAGGTTTGGAAAACCGAAAGTACACAAGGGCGCGTAGTACCGATTATGGTGAAGGTAAAGTATCCAAGACCAAGTCTTGGACCGCAATAACCTGAACCAGGCTTATTTGCGGGTAAAGAGAAATAAAGGGGCAGCGGGCATTGATGATATGACTGTCGATGACCTTCTGCCATACCTCAGAGAAAATAAAACGGAACTAATTACCAGTTTGCGTGATGGTAGTTATAAACCATCACCAGTCAAACGGGTGGAAATTCCCAAGCCCAATGGTGGAGTGAGAAAACTAGGAATACCAACGGTGGTGGACCGAATGGTCCAACAAGCATTGGCCCAAGTTCTCACGCCCATCTTTGAACATGTTTTCTCAGATAATAGTTTTGGCTTTCGCCCTCAACGAGGTGCCCAAGACGCAATCGAAAGGGTAGTTGATCTATATAATCAGGGTTACCGACGAGTAGTCGACCTAGACCTAAAGGCCTACTTTGACAATGTCAATCATGATTTAATGATTAAATACCTCCAACAATATATTGATGACCCATGGACATTAAGGCTTACTCGCAAATTTCTAACGAGTGGAGTCTTAGACCATGGGCTTTTCGCTAGGAACGATAAAGGAACTCCGCAAGGTGGACCATTATCACCATTACTGGCGAATATTTACTTAAATGAGTTGGATAAAGAGTTGACCAGACGTGGCCATCACTTTGTACGCTATGCGGATGATTGTAATATCTATGTTAAAAGTCAACGGGCTGGAGAACGAGTAATGCGCAGTATTACCCATTTTCTCGAAAAGCAATTGAGGGTTAAAGTTAATCCAGATAAAACTAAAGTTGGTAGTCCCCTAAGATTGAAGTTTCTTGGCTTTTCACTAGGTGTAGACCGTAACGGTGCCTATGCCCGGCCGGCCAAGCAATCACAAAAGCGAGTTAAGCAAGCGCTAAAGCTGTTAACAAAGCGCAATCGGGGAGTATCCATTGAGCAAATGTTTGAGGAAATTCAGCGCAAAATGCGCGGTTGGCTTCAATATTACTCAATTGGGAAACTGACTGGCTTTATTCAACGACTTGACCAGTGGTTAAGGGCGCGAATAAGGCAATATATTTGGAAGCAATGGAAGAAATTCAAAACTAAGGTTACTAACTTACAAAGGTTCGGATTGTCTTATCGTGATGCATATGTATTCGCTAGTACCCGTAAGGGCTACTGGCGAACAGCACACAGTAAGACTTTGAGCTATTCTCTAACTAATAGAAAACTGGAGCACCTTGGACTAATAAATATGTCCAAGACGCTCCAGTCAATTCAAAGTGATTAAGTTGTCGAACCGCCGTATACGGATCCGTACGTACGGTGGTGTGAGAGGTCGGTAGTTGAACTAATCAATTACCTCCTACTCGATTTGCTAAAGACCACATAGATAACTAACAAAAACAAATTCATTTATTACCCGAATGGTATAATAGGAAACCGAGAATTTATATATTTGGGGGAGACATCCACAATGGAACATTATTTGCATTTGAACCGTGCAAAGCGTCTTGCAATGGCGGGCTTGACCCTGACCGTTTGTGGGACCGTCCTGGCACTGCACCAGCAGGCTGCCCACGCCGATGCCACACAGCCAGCTTCAACCACTGACCAGGCAATCGCCGTCTCGACCGCTAGCCAAGCCACAGCAACCAGCAACCAGGTCAGCGTTTCCGCAAGCACGCAGCAGGCCTTCGCTGCCCAGGAAAACAACGTTACTCCTGTCCAGACGACCAACGCCGACCGTGGCAACTACGCCAGCCTTGATTCAGCAACCATCAGTAACGGCCAGCTCAACATCAGTGGTTGGAACGCCAACGGGAGCGCCCAGAGCCGTACCTACCACACGATCATCGTTCTTGATCACACCACTAACCACGAGCTGGGTCGCCAGACCGTTCAACCCGTCCAGCGTCCCGACGTTGCCCAGGCTTACCCAAACGTTGCCGGGGCTGGCAACTCCGGTTGGTCCGCATCCTTTAAAATCAATTCTGCTGACTGGGTCAACCACCAGCTCCAAATCGTTAGCCGCTACAGTGGAGACCAAACCGCTAACGATGGCGCTGATTACTGGTACGCGCCAATTGCCTTTGACCAAAACAACGAAGGGCACTTAGACAGTTGGTCCTTTGCCAACGGCCACTTCCAAGCCAGCGGGTGGAACGCCACCAACGCCAGCTACCAGGACCGCAGTCACTGGATCATTATCTATGACCAAACCCAGCACACCGAACTTTACCGGCAAAAGGTTAATACCACTACCCGTTCTGACGTTGCTCGGGTCTACGGCAATATTTATAACTCCGCCAACTCCGGCTGGTCCTTCGACCACGACTTCGGCAACGACAGCCGCTGGCTCAACGACCAGCTGCAGGTCATTTCCCGCTACAGCTCTGACGACAAGGGTGGGGAAGGGAACCACGTCGACTTCTGGTTTACGCCGGTTCAAGCGGACCGTACCAACCGCGCCAACCTTGATTCCGCATCAATTGCTAATGGCAAGCTGAACCTCGCCGGTTGGCACGCCACTTCGGGTGAAGAGGATCGCCCTTACCACACCATCATCGTCCTGGATAACCAGGGTCACGAGATCGCCCGTCAGCAAGTTACCAATGTTGCCCGTCCCGATGTTGCTCGGGCTTTCGAAAGCCTGTATGATGCTACCAACTCCGGTTGGTCGCTTTCCATGCCGTTAAAGGCGGCCATGGTGGAGGGGCAGATCCGGGTCATTTCCCGTTACAGTGCCACCAAGGACGCCAACGAGAACTACACCGACTACTGGTTTGCCCCAATCAGCTTCAACGCCAACATGGCCGGCATCACCAGCATCAAGAACGAGAACGGCCAGCTTACCATCAACGGTTACCACGCGGCCGATGCGGCTTACGGTGAAACCAACCACTACATCATCCTCTTTGACACGACGGCCAACCGACAAGTGGCCGCTGCCAAGACGCAGTCGGCAGCCACTCCCGCAATTGCCCAGGGACTCGCTGCCTACAACGCCGCTAACTCTGGCTTCACTGCCACCTTGCCGGTAAGCAATAACATTGTCAGCGGCCACCAGTACGCCCTGGTCCTTCGCTACTCGACCAGCGCCAACGGCAACGGTGGGGACGGCCGCTATACTGACAAGTGGCTGCCCCTGACGACCACTAACCAGGGGAGCCTTGATTCCTTCAACATCAGCAATGGTCACCTGTCCGTAGCGGGCTGGAACGCCAACGACTTTGCGGTCGCCGCACCTTACCACTTCCTGATCGTGTTTGACAATACGACCCGGATCCAAGTGGCTGCCCAGCGGGTTACTAATTCGGTCAGCCGTGACGACGTTGCCAAGGTCTACCCCCAGGTTGTTACCGCCGACGAATCCGGCTTCCAAGCCGACCTTGGCCAGGTTAACCTAACGCCTGGTTACTCCTACTCGATCGTCAGCCGCTACTCGAACTCTGCCCAGGGGAATGGTGGCAGTGGTGCTTGCCAAGACATGTGGCTTGGCCCGGTAGCCCTGAACCAGTCAGCCTCCGCAGTTGATTCCATTAGCCAGAGCGGCAACACCCTCCACGTGACCGGCTGGCTGGCTAGTGACCAGCGGCTGAGCCAACCCAACGGCTTTGTCATTGCCCTGTACAACGGCAGGGAGGTTGGCCGGAGTAAGATCAACTTTGTCAGCCGGACGGACGTGGCCGCCAAGTATCCGCAAATTTACCAGAGTGCCAATAGTGGCTTCGCGGTTGACATCCCCGTCACCGCCAGTCAACTGACGAACGGCCAGCTGAGCTTCATCCTCCGTCTGTCCGCTTCCGCCGATGGCAACAGCAACTACACCGATATTCGGACCCGGAACTACGCAACCAACGCCGGGGCCACTACCGTTAGCTATAACAGCAGTGCCAACACCATCAGTGTCAATGGTTGGCACGCTGCCATGGCCACGACCAACCGTCCTTACCAGTACCTAATTGTTATTGGGGCTGATGGGCACGAATTCTACCGTCGGGCCCTGAATAACACCAATTCGAACCAGTCATCAGGTGCGGGCGCCAGCCAGGCACCGTGGATCGGTAACGCCGGCCAGTCTGGCTTTGCCGCCACGCTCCCGGTTAACGCCGCCATGAACCACTGGGGCGTCAAGGTTATCCACCGCTACACCGACGATGCCGCCGGTAACGGTAACGCCGTTGACTTCGTTTCCCCAATGGTTAGCATCAACTCCGGTTTCCAGCACCTCAACGGCGGGACGGTCTACTACGACCCTGACCGGGGGCAAGTGGCAACCGGCTGGCGGACGATCAACAACAACCGCTACTACTTCTCCGATGGTTACGAAAACCAACCGAACCCCGATGACCTCTGGGTTTACAACGACCAGCTTCACGGTCAGATGTACACCGGGATCAACTATGTCGATGGTCACTGCTACGACTTCGGCACGAACGGGATTGCCCGGGCCCTGCCACAAAACGATGGCTGGTCCTGGCCATTCCCTGCCGATGGGGAAGGTTACTTTGCCTCAGGGCAGGCCTTTGGTTATTCTTCCTATCCACGGAAAAACGGTTTCCACGACGGCCTGGACTTCGGTGCCTATGACCACCCTGGCGCCGCGGTTCACGCCGTTCACGGTGGGAAGGTCTTAGACGTCAACACCTGCCGTGACGACAAGGGGCAGATCATGTGGTGGTACGCTATCGTCTACGATGGTCGTTACCTCTACGTCTACCAGGAAGCCTTCAGTAACCGCAACCAGATCACCATCAACCGGAACCAGATTATCTATCCGGGGCAGGTCATCGGTTACCGGAACACTGACCACCTCCACCTCGGCATCAACACCAGTCCAAACTACGGTGTTGACCTGGCTCACTCCTTCCAGCCAAGTTGGACCGATCCGAACCAGGCCACGGGTAGTGGAACCTGGCTGAACCCGCAAACGGTTATCCGCAACCGGGGTTAAGTTACGAAATATTGCTAACAGATTAAAGGACCATGACATTTGTGCGTGTCACGGTCCTTTTTTGCGGATTGGGGTTAAAATATAGGTTATGAAAATGAGGAGGAATTAATGCATGAAAGCAAGCATTGCGCGTGTTACAACACTGGCAGCGATCACGACCGTTGCCGGCTTGGTGATTGCCGGACAAAACGTCAAGGCGGATACCACGACCGCCACGACGACGTCGGATACTACCCAGACGACAACAACGACAACCACCCCGAATTATGTTCAGCTCTATTCAGATAACCTGAACCAGGTCAAGGCGACCCAGAACGTTAACATCCCCGATGGCTACACTCTGGACGCCGTCCGTAACGTCAACAGTTCCGCCGCTGCCCAGGCACTGGAGCAAAAGGCCCAGCAGGGATTGTACAGCAACGACTACCAGTCGGATTCCACGGCGGCCCAGGAGAAGGTCGACGTTAACAACCTGACGTCTGATCAGGTTGCCGAGATGAACCAGTACGGCCTCAGTTTGGTGAACAAGGTCCGGTCCGAGTTTGGCCAGGAGCCGTTCGTCCAAAACGAGGGGACCATCAATGAGACCCGCAACGTTGCCCTCCAGTACCAGGCCAAGAACGAGTCCCTACTCAACGGGGGCTGGCACGACTTTGCCATTTTAAACGGCCGGTCGGAAAACATTGCGGCCCAGCAGATCTACATTGACAACGTTTCGGGCTTGCGGGCCCGGCCGTTTGCGGAGGCCAAGGGGCGCGACTTTGTGGACAATAGCGCCGTGCCGCTCTTTACCATCACGACCATGGATGACCTCCGGGCGTCGATCTTTTACGGGGTGATGGGGATGCTCTTCAACGACGCGGCCGATAATTTCGGTCACGCCCAGAACTTCCTGACCGTCAACCAGCCGGTGACGGCCATGGCCCTGTACCCATCACTGACCTATGGGACCGGGACCGGGCGGTATGCCAACGGGACGACCTTTAAGTTCCAGCTGGAAAACATCGACATGCACTACGTTTGGACATCCGGGACCGACTTCAACGCCAGTGACTACAGCAATGCCGGCACCGTGGTCGGGAACTGGGACCAAAACGACAATGGCAATTACGCCTACCTAGATGGGGCTCACCTGACGACGGACGGGTCAATCGTCGCCACCGGTTGGCACGCGACTAACGCCAGTCAGGGGCGGGCCTACCACTACATCATCGCCCTTGACCAGAATGGCCACGAGCTGGGGCGGACCCTGGTTACCCCGGTCACCCGGTCGGATGTTCAGGCGGTCCATAACGTTTACAACGCCCTTCACTCTGGTTTTTCTGTCAAAATTAACTTGGGGGATGACCTGGCCAACACGACTGCCGTCCAGCTGATCAGTCGCTACAGCAGTGACGCTGCCGGAAACGAGAATTACGTGGACTACTGGTTTGCCCCGGTTGCCGTGGACCAGTCTAACCGGGCCTGCCTCGACCAGGCGAAGGTCATTGATGGTCAGTTACACCTGACCGGCTGGCACGCCACCAACAAGGCCGCCAACCGTCCTTACCACTACATCATCGTCCTCAACAACGGCCGGGAGGTGGCCCGGCAGCTGGTCACTGACGGGGTCAATCGGGCCGACGTCGCCAATGTCTACCCGGACGTTGACCGGGCCGCCAAGTCGGGCTTTGATGTTAACTTCCCCGTTGACAAGCTGAACTTTAACCAACGGATCCAAGTTCTTAGCCGTTACACGGACGACCCGGCGGGGAACGGCAACGCGGTGGACTATTACTTCGCACCGCTGACGGAGGGTAACTACGCCAATCTTGGCCACCTGGATAACTTCAGCATTAGCGGCGGCAAGCTCAACATCAGCGGTTGGCACGCCAACGCCGTTTCCCAGTTTGAGCAGCACCACTTCATTATCCTATACGACAGCACGGATAACCGCCAGGTCGCATCCTTTAATGTCGATAGTGTTGCCCGGCCGGATGTCCAGCGGGTTTACCCGGGAATCACTGGTGCCGGTCAGTCCGGCTTCAACTTGAGCCTGGACCTGAAGGACGCCCAGATTGTTCCCGGCCACCAGTACGTGATCATCAGTCGCTACTCAAGTTCGGCCACGGGAAATGGCAACGGAAATGGCAGCCAGTACACGGACTACTGGTACCCGTCAACAGTGCTGGAAAGCGGCAATGAAGCGGGGCACCTGGATAGCTGGCGTGTCCAACCATCTGGTGCGGGTCAATACACCGTGACGGCAGCCGGCTGGCACGCCACGCGGATGGTCAACCCGGTACACACCTTGATCCTGTTCGATAATACCCTGGGCAGGGAGGTCAGCCGCCACACCTTGACCACTCAACAAACGGGGCTGGACCGGGCGGACGTCGCGGCGGCGGTCGGTAACCAGTATGCGGATGCCGGCCAGTCCGGCTTTAATGCCCAGTGGACGGTCACCAATCTCCGTCCTGGTGACGACTACAAGTTGATCAGCCGTTACTCACTGACGACTAATGCCGACCAGGGCTACGTTGACTACGACTTCCCAATTGGTAAGATGAATATTCAATAGCGCACAAAAGAAGCTGGAAAAAAGCTTCAGAGTGCTCCGTATGGCTAGTATAGGACGATTGTTGGCACGGTACGGGCCAATGATTGTCCGTAACTAGACACTAGGAGCACGCTTTTTTTCCGCGATTACTGTGTAATATTCGGAAAACTAAAAGCGGCTGGTGAGAAAACAAAGTTTTCTCCCAGCCGCTTTTGTGGAATGCTATTATTTAGTTTTAATTAGTGGTGACTAACAACAGCATTGTTTGGTAATTGACCGGACCAGTCTTGGTATTGAACCTGGCTGCTGCCCTTGGTGGTGTAACGGTCCATCCCGTCACTGTCAACGTGGTGGGTTACGCCCTTAGCATCGGTCCAGGTTGCGACGTCACCCAAGCCCAGTTGGATAGGCTGGTTTTGCTTAACGTTCGTTGCTGGTTCTTCCGCAGTCTTTGCTGGTGCAACTGTGGATGTTGCTGTATTGTTGGCAGCAACTGCGCTGTTGTGTTGGACAGCTGTCGTGCTGGAGCTTACAGCAGTTTGGCTGCTGGTGGTAGCACTTGAAGTAGTGCTATTAGCAGAAGTTGAGTTCTTTGCGGCTGCGTACTTAGCATCCGTCTTCGCGGAAGCCTTGTTGGCCTTCTTGTGGCTGCTTTGCTTAACCACTTGTTCACTGTTTGCTTGGTGGGTCTTATGCGTGCTGGTTGCACTATTAGCAGCGCAACCACCCAGACCTAAAGCAAGTAAGACAACTAACGAACCATTTAATACTTTCTTGTTTAACTTCATAATAATAGCACCCCTTCCACAATGTTGTTTTAGCATTGTTCGTATCTCATTCGATATAAATATTGTAACATGTCTGAAATATTTATGTAACCTTTTAGTCAATAAAATGTCATTTTGTCTTAATCTTGCCGCTTGCTAGAACGCCGCCAAATGCGGTGCTGGTGGGCTTGGTGCGGCGAAAAGGGGACCCAAAATAAAAGTTACGAAAAGTGTTACGAGCTGAAATCAAAAGTGGGCGCCTATCTTTTTGAGGCAAAAAGCCTTATGATGTGAGGGTACTTAATTAGAAATGAGGAAACATTGTGGATAAAAAGTTTAATCGTTGGCTCTTTTGGCCGTTAACGCTTCTGGTAATTGCGACGTTAATCTTTGTCTGTACCAAAATTCAGTTCATCTTCCGGCCGTTCTTTACATTTATTTCGGTCGTCTTCGTGCCCCTGATCCTGTCGGGTTTTCTATATTACATGTTGAACCCGATCCTGAAGCTGATCATGAAGGTCAAAGTCGGGCGCTTTAAAATGAATAAGGGAATCGCCAGCCTGCTACTGGTGGTCGTCCTCATTCTTATTATTGCGGGAGGTCTGGCGGCATTGATTCCACCGGTCGTCAAGGAAATTACTACCCTGGTGACCCACTTGCCACAGACGGTGAGTGGGGTGCAAAAGCTGCTCAACGACACGGTCCAGCACTCCTTCTTGAAGAACGTCGACCTGTCATCTTACTACCGGCAGTTTGACCACCAGCTGGCCAAGTACGCTCAGGTTATCTTGAAGGGGTTGAGTAGCCGGGTCGGTGACATCGTTGGTGCCGTCACCAACGTTACGATTGTGACGATCACGGTTCCGGTAATGCTCTTCTACATGCTCAAGGATGGCGATAAGCTGGCCCCGAGTATTCAGAAGTGGCTCTCACCGCACCACGCTAAGGAAGTCGACGAGCTGCTGAGCAAGATGAACAACACCCTGTCCTCCTACATCGCCGGGCAGGTAATTGAGTGCCTGTTCGTGGCCGTCTTTACCTCCATCGGTTACATGATTATCAAGCAGCCCCTGGCCCTGGTCCTCGGGATCGTGGCCGGCCTCTGCAACATCATTCCCTACATCGGGCCCTACATTGGGATTGCTCCGGCCCTGTTTGTTTCATTGACCATGGCCCCCAAGAAGTTGATTCTAGTGATCATTGTCGTGATTATCGTCCAACAAATTGACGGGAACGTGATCTACCCGAATATTATCGGGAAGTCACTCAAGATTCACCCGCTGACTATTATCCTGCTGTTGCTGGCTGCCGGTCACATTGCGGGGGTGGCGGGGATGATCCTCTGCATCCCGGCCTACGCGGTGGTGAAAACCGTCTGCGAGTACTTCTTTGACATCTACCGGATTGAGCACCCGGTCACGGAAGAAAAGAAAGAGTAAAAAAGAACTTTAGCGTTCGGCGCATGATACCGAATCGCTAAAGTTCTTTTTCATTCGTCTTGCCCATCCACAATGACGTAGTTGCCGGTGATGAACCTGTTCTTACCGATCTGGTACCAGGTAATCTCACCGTTATCGTTGAGTTGACCGGTGATCTGGACGCGCTTGCCGTCCTCAATCGTGTCAACCTTTTTCCCGTATGGGGCATCGAAGACATCGGCGGCCTTGCCAGGGAGGTAGTCGATGGTCCCCTGGACATCCTTGAGGGGCATGATGGTCAGGTTATCGGCGATGGGGGAAGGAATTTTCTCATCCGTGAAGGGGTCGTTGACAACCCGCATGTTCTCGTACTTGACCCACTGGCCGGCACCCAACTCGTACCAGGTGTCACCACTCTCGGTATCAACCCGGTGGAAGGCCTTAACAACGATTCCGGCCGGAACGGGGTCGTTGATTGGCATCCCGTTGACCGTATCGTAGACCTTGGTGGTTTTGTCAATCTGGAGGTAGATGTCAATGTCCTCGACGTTTTGCCAGCTCTGCTTCCGGTAGTAGAGCTTGACGTCACGGCGCTGCATGTCAAAAGTCCCGTTGGCTTGTCCTTCCATCTTTATGAAGCGGTAGTGGGGGAACTCCTTCTTGTCGATGTGGTAATTGCAGCCCTGAATTCCGCGCAAAAGTTGGGGAACCATGATATTTTCGCCACTATCAATATCAATGTAGTAAACCCAAACCGGGTTCCCAGTCTTAAAATGTCCTAGCATATTTCCACCCCATTATAAAAATCTATTATTCTTATTATACCGCATTTTGTAGGGCCCGCCGCGCCTTTGGTATATATCTGGTTATTCCTTTAGCAAACTGTTAAAATTAGGACATTCAATAGATAGGTAGGGTGACAGATGAGACACCAGCAGATTCACCGGACCACGCTCCGGGCGATTTTTATTGCAATTATTCTAATCCAGGACTTCGTACCATTCTTTGGTAACATCCCCTTGGGCCCGCTTAGCATCACGACCATGCACGTGACCGTGATCATCGCGGCCATCGTCATGGGGCCCGTCGATGGGGCAATTATCGGCGGCACCTGGGGGCTGCTTACCTGGGTCCGTGCCTTCGTGGCCCCGTCCAGTCCGCTGGCGCCATTGGTCTTTGTGAACCCCCTGGTGTCAGTCATGCCGCGGATCATGATTGGCCTGGTGGCGGGGGCCCTTTACCGGGGCATCAGTCACTGGCCTAAGTTAAATAAGGTCGCGATGGTCGCTGCCGGGATTGCGGGGAGTTTGACCAACACCGTTTTGGTCCTGGGGATGGTGGCCGTTTTTTACCGGACACCGGCGGTTGCCCATGCTTACGGGGTTGACGTTGACCACCTTCTGCCGACGCTGGAGGTAATCATGGCGACCAACGGGGTGGCGGAACTGGTCCTCGCGGCGTTTGCGGTTCCGCTGATTGCCTACCCGGTCCTGGAAGTTCGCCGTCGGTTGGCGATGTCTTGAGACACAAAAAAAGCTGGAGAGAATTTCTTCCCTCCAGCTTTTTCGTATATCTATTACTTGTCTTCTTCTGCTTCAGGAGCAGCGGTGTCGTCTGCCGCCACAACAGTGATATTACCATCACCGTCTAACTTGGCAGCCAGCTTGTGGGCATCGTTGTGGTCGAGAACGTAGTCGGCAATCCGGTCTTCAATCTGCTCTTGGATTACCCGGCGCAGTGGACGGGCACCCATCTTCGGATCGTAACCAAGGTCGACCAGCTTTTCAGCGACATCCTTTGGCACATCAATGTGGAGCTTCCGGTCAGCCAACATGGTGTTAACGTCGGTGATCATCAGGTTGACGATCTTCATCAGGTCGTCCTTGGTCAGGGCGTTGAACTGAACGATGTCGTCGAACCGGTTCAGAAATTCGGGCTTGAAGTAGTTGGTCAGCTTGTCGATGATCGAGTGGGTCGAGCCAGAAGCCTCAGCACCGAAACCAACACTGGCAACGGCGTCCCCAGTCCCGGCGTTCGAGGTCATGATGATGATCGTGTCCTTGAAGCTGACGGTCCGCCCTTGTGAATCGGTCAAGCGACCATCATCAAGGATCTGCAGGAACATGTGCATGACGTCCGGGTGGGCCTTTTCAACTTCATCCAACAGGATCAGGCTGTAAGGGTGACGCCGAACTTGTTCGGTCAGTTGACCGGCTTCTTCGTAACCAACGTAACCAGGAGCGGCCCCGATCAGCTTGGAAGTGGAAGTCTTGTCCATGTATTCGGACATGTCAAACCGAATCATGGCATCCTTGGAACCAAAGAGCTGCTTGGCCAGTTGCTTGGCAGTTTCGGTCTTCCCGACCCCGGTAGGACCAACAAAGAGGAAGGAACCAATCGGCCGACCAGACTTGTTCAGCCCAATCCGGTTCCGGCGAATGGCCCGGGCAATCTTGTCCACGGCCTGGTTTTGACCAATGACGTGGGCTTCGAGCTTCTTATCCAGGTCACGGAGCTGGTTTTCTTCTTGTTGCTGAAGGTCACCAACGGGGATGTTGGTCTTCTCTTCAACAATCTTTTGCATGTCCTTGTCGGTAACCGTTGCTGATTCCTCAGTGTGGTTTTCTTCGGCATCCTTCTTGGCCTTTTCCAGGCGGGTAACCTGGTCACGGTAGAAGGCGGCCTTTTCGTAGTCCTGGTTGTCAACCGCTTGTTGCTTGTGGGCCTCAGCCGTATGGATCTCGTTTTCAATCATGTTAGGATCCGCGGTCTTCAAGGTCAGGTTCTTCCGTGAACCGGCTTCGTCCATCAGGTCAATGGCCTTGTCAGGCAGGAAGCGGTCTTGGATGTAGCGGTCAGAAAGTTTGGCCGCCGCAACAATTGCCGCATCAGTGTACTTAACGTGGTGGTAGTCCTGGTAGCGACCCTTGATCCCGTTCAGGATTTGGATGGTTTCTTCAACAGTTGGTTCGTCTACTTGGACTGGTTGGAACCGCCGGGCGAGGGCGGCATCCTTTTCAATCTTCCGGTACTCGTTTAAGGTCGTGGCCCCAATCAGTTGGAAGTCACCACGGGCAAGGGCTGGCTTCAAGACGTTGCCGGCGTCCATGCCACCCTCAGCATTCCCGGCACCCATGATTTCGTGGATTTCGTCGATGAAGAGGATGATGTTCTTGTTCTTTTGAACTTCCTTCATTAATTGTTGCATCCGTTGTTCGAACTGGCCCCGGATTCCGGTCCCTTGAACAAGGGATACGACGTCCAGCCGGATAATTTCCTTGTTGGCCAGCTTCTCTGGTACTTGGCCAGAAACGATGGATTGGGCGAGCCCTTCAACAACGGCCGTCTTACCAACCCCGGCTTCACCAATCAAAACTGGGTTGTTCTTTGTCCGCCGGTTTAAAATTTCAATGACCCGGTTGATTTCCTTGTCCCGGCCGATCACTGGGTCGATCTTGCCTTGGCGGGCCAGGTCGGTCATGTTAATGCCGTATTGGCCAAGGATTCCCTTGACATTCCGGCCGCCACCCTGGCGTTGGTTCTGGGTGTTGGCGTTTTGGCCATTAGCGTTAGCGGCTTGGCCTTGCATGTTGTTCATTGCGTTCATAAAGTCTTCGAGGTTTCCAAAACCGAAGTTGTTCATTCCGTTACCCCCGTTCATCATATTTGCTTGTAAGTTTTGTAATTTTTGATAGCATTCTTGGCAGAGGTCAACTTGAATCCGCTGACCGTTAAAACTCATTTGTAAGTGAATCGTCGCTGGATTCCGATGACAATTTTGACAAAGCATCTATATTAGTACCTCCCTGAAAAAGATAGTCAAAAATATGTTTGACCTTTCTTGACCATTGATTACATTATACTTACTTTTTATCGCTGTGCAAGGAATATGACTGCCCTTTAGAAAAAAGTAAGGATTGATCACGTTTCATTTTAGCACTCTTTACAATTGTTTGCTAAAATTAGGGGGCCGGGTGTGTATAATAGGAATAGAAAATAAATTTGGAGGTGGGAGTGCTTGGCAGAACGTGATTTTAAGCAGGAACTTGACGACCTGCGCGCGGGCAAGATTGACCAGTTTGAGATTGGCCCTGACAACTTTCAGGAGTTTCAACGGATCTATCATGCCTACCCGTACCGGACCCAGATAACGGGGCAGGCCCACATTGGTGGCAAGATTATTTACCGGATGATTAAACGGTAAGATGCCTTTTAACCACCTTGTATTTACCGCTTACAATTGCTAAAATGTATCTATCGAGGTGTATCAGTGTTAGAATAAGCACTGGTAAAAAGTAAATCTGCTCGAAGGAGACTGATTAAAAATGGAAAAACGCGATTTTACAATTACTGCTGAAACTGGTATTCATGCACGTCCAGCAACCATCTTGGTTCAAGCTGCTTCAAAGTTTGCTTCCGATGTTACCTTGTCATACGAAGGCAAGAGCGTTAACTTAAAGTCCATCATGGGTGTTATGTCTCTTGGTGTTGGCCAAAATGCTAAGGTTACGATCACGGCTAGTGGTGACGATGAAAAGGATGCTTTAGATGCCGTTGCTGAAACCATGAAGAAGGAAGGATTGACTGACTAATGTCGCTACTGCTCAATGGGTTAGCAGCCAGCAGTGGGATTGCGATTGCGCCTGCTTACCTATTAGTGGGGTCAGAACTTCCGGTTCAAAAACAGCATATTAGTGATAAGAATCATGAGGTCGCCAGGCTTCATGATTCTTTTGCTTTAAGCCGCCAAGAACTACAAGCAATCCGTGACCAGGCCCACCAGCGACTCGGTCAGCGGGCGGCAACGGTTGTTGATACACAACTGACAATGCTGGATGACCCCGTTTTATTTGATTCAATTGAACAACACATTGTCAGCGAGCAGATTACGGCGGAGTGGGCAGTACAAAAGGTGGCGGACCACTACATGGCCATTTTCGAGCGCCTGAATGACAACGACTACCTCCAGGCGCGGGGGACGGCAATGCATGACCTCGCCAAGCGCTTGTTGAGTCACCTTCTTGGTGTTAAACTCCCCAATCCCAGGCAGTTGGACCACCGGGCAATTATTGTTGCCAACAATATTACCCCGACGGATACAGCCCAGTTTGACCGGCGCTATGTCGCGGGCCTGGTCACGGATATGGGGGGCCGGACCTCCCACTTCACAATCATGAGCAAGACCCTTTCTTTGCCGGTGGTCGTCGGTACGAAGAAGGCCACGACGGCAATCAAGGATGGGGACCTCCTGGTAGTCGACGGTATCCACGGCAAGGTAATTGTTAACCCGTCGGCGGACGAACTCGAGAAGTACCGCCTCCTTGCCGGTAAGTTTGCCCAGGAGCAAGAAGCCTGGGGAGCGTTGCGCAACCAGGAAACCATCAGTCAGGACGGCCGTCATTTCGAGGTTGCGGCTAACGTCGGTACGCTGGCGGATATCCAAGACGCCCAGAACAACGGGGCTGAGGGAATTGGCCTCTTGCGAACCGAGTTCTTGTACATGAACCAGACCAAGCTGCCGGGTGAGGACCAGCAGTTTGATGCCTATAAGCAGTTCGTGGCCGCGATGAACCAGCAGCGGGTGGTTGCCCGGACCCTGGATGTGGGCGGTGACAAGCGCTTGGAAATGGTCCCCCTCCCGCATGAGACCAACCCTTACCTGGGTTTTCGGGCCATCCGGATTGGCTTGGCTAAGCCGGAGATCCTGCGTCCCCAACTGCGGGCGATGCTTCGGGCGTCGGTCTATGGACGGTTAGCCATCATGTTCCCAATGGTGGCCACGATTGAAGAATTCCGCCAGGCGCGGCAAATCTTGGACGAAGAAAAGGCATCACTGGAAAAGGCCGGGGTACCGGTTGCCGACAACATCGAGGTGGGGATGATGCTGGAAATCCCGTCAGTAGCAATGATGGCCGACCTCTTCGCCCAGGATGTTGACTTCTTCAGCATCGGCAGCAATGACCTGATTCAGTACCTCTTTGCGGCCGACCGGGGGAATACCCGGGTTGCCTACCTCTACCAGGAACTCCACCCGGCCGTACTACGGACCGTCAAGCGGGTGATTGACGCGGCCCATGCGGAAGGCAAGTGGGTCGGCATGTGCGGTGAGATGGCTGGTAATCCCTTGGCAACGCCACTGCTGATGGGGATGGGACTGGATGAGTTCTCGATGAACAGTGGCCAGATCCTCCATATCCGGTCCTTGATCAAGCAGATGAACACCCGTCAGCTCCAACCGCTTGTCCACCGGTCCTTAAATGCCCAGACGGCCAGTGCGGTGACCGCGATGGTGAAGAAGTTCTTGAAGGAAAATAACTTGGAGTAAGATCCTTATAAGTTGGGGCCCCAGTCGTGAGTGAGCGACCGGGGCCTTTTGATTTGCCGCTCCTTAAGAAAAAATTAATCTCGCAAACGTGGACTTGTCGATAGCCCGGAATCATCTTACAATAGGAGAAATGTGTCTTTTGCTAAAGAATGGGCACTTTAGTATAATAAATAACATTATGCGAAAACGAATAGATAGGAGCAGTTAGCGTGAATATTGGTCTTTTTACAGATACATATTTTCCCCAGGTCAGTGGAGTAGCGACTTCCATCAAGACCCTCCGTGACGAGCTGACTGCTCAGGGGCACCACGTTTATATCTTTACGACGACTGACCCCCAGGCAAAGAAGGACGATGTTGAAAACGGCATTTACCGCTTTGCCAGCATCCCCTTTGTCTCCTTCACGGACCGGCGAATCGCTATCCGGGGTGGTATTCGGGCAGTTCACCTGGCCCGTCAGTTCCACCTCGATGTTGTTCACAACCAGACCGAGTTTGCCCTGGGGATGATTGGCAAGCTGGTGGCCCACGAATTGGATATTCCGTGTCTGCACACCTACCATACGATGTACCAGGACTACCTTCACTACATTGCCAATGGTCACATCGTCAAGCCAAAGAACGTGGCCACCTATGCGCGTCTTTACATGCACAACATCGACGGGGTGATTGCCCCAAGTAAGCGGGTACTGGATACCCTGCGATCCTATGACGTTACGGCGCCCATCCGGATTATTCCGACGGGGATTAACCTCCGGGTGTACCAGCACCAGGACTCACCAGCAGCGGTCCACGCCCTGCGTGCCAAGTATGGTTACGAAGATGACACGCCGGTCCTCCTTTCTTTGAGTCGGCTGGCCTACGAGAAAAATATCCATACCCTGATTGATGCCATGCCCGATATTCTCGCCCAAAATCCCGCTGTCCAGCTTTTGATTGTTGGTGACGGGCCTGCCCGAAAAACATTGGAACGGCAGGTCCGCCAGATGGACTTAGGGTCCCATGTCCAGTTTGCGGGAGAAATCAAGAATGATGATGTCCACCATTATTACCAAATGGCAGATGTTTTTGTGTCCGCATCAGATTCCGAGTCCCAGGGATTAACTTACGATGAGGCCCTGGCTTCGGACCTACCAATCGTTGTCATGCGCAGCGTCTATACGGACGAACTGATTGATGATCCAGCAATTGGGGTGAGTTTCCAAAAGCGGGAGGACCTGGTCAAGGGGGTCATTCACTACCTGAATAACCCCGGGACCGAGGAGTCCCACCAGAAGCGCCAAGAAAAGCTGCACGCTATTTCGGCGGAAGTTTTTGCCAAGCGGGTAGTCGAGTACTACCGCGATTGTCAAACGACGCTGGCCGAAAGAGAAGTTGCCAAGGCGCGGCACCACCGTCGCCTATTTCATCGTTCGAGGAGTTAGTGATGATTAAAATTACGATGTTTTCATCAGCAGACAAGGTTGCCGGTCAAGGGGTGGGAAGTGCCTATCTGGAACTGATCAACCTGCTGAAGACGCACTTTGAAGATGAATTTGACATTGAAATAAACCACTATCGGACGAGTGACATTAGCCACTACCACACGATCGACCTGCCCTTTTACTTTTCGACCTTTTCGAAGAAGCGGGGACAAAAGGTTGGTTACGTACATTTCTTACCGGAGACCCTGGAAGGTAGTTTGAAAATCCCACAACCATTTCGTGGGATTTTTTATCATTACGTGATTGCCTTCTATAAGCGGATGGATCACCTGGTGGTCGTTAACCCGTCCTTTATTGATAAACTAGTGGCTTATGGGATTCCCCGTGAGCAGATCACTTATATCCCCAACTTTGTGGACAGTGCGCGTTTCCACCCGGTGGATGCTAAACAGCGTCTCGCCCTGCGTAAGAAGTACGGCCTGCCTGTAGATAAGTTCGTTGTCCTGGGAAGTGGTCAGGTTCAGGAACGCAAGGGGGTTCCAGACTTCATCCAACTCGCCAAGCAAAATCCGGACGTCCAATTTGTCTGGGCGGGGGGCTTTTCGTTTGGTCCCTTGACGGATGGCTACCATGAGCTGAAGAAGGTAGTGGAGAACCCGCCGGCCAACCTCAAGTTTACGGGGATCGTTAGCCGGGACGAGATTGCGGAGCTCAACAACGCGGCCGACTTGTTCCTATTACCATCGTTTAACGAGCTCTTTCCTATGTCGGTCCTGGAGGCCTTTAGTTGTGGGACGCCAGTCATGCTGCGCGACCTCGACCTCTACCACAGTATTATCGACGGGGACTACGAACCCGCCAAGGATATCTTGGAAATGCAAGAGAAGTTGACCCTGCTGAGAAATGACCCGGCCCGTCTGGCCCATTGCCAAAAACGGGCCCACGCAGCAGCGGCTCGTTACTCTGAAGACCACCTGGCTAAGATCTGGGAGAAATTCTATCGTGAGCAAGCGGCAAAGGGGGATGACCATGAGTAGGAAGAATTGGTTCGTCCTTATCTTGATGCTCCTGATTGGTGGGGGGATCATTGCGTATTCGTTGCGGACGGTAAACCTCCACCTGCTGGTCCGGGACTTCTTTACTCTAAATTGGTGGTGGATGCTAGTGGCGTTGCTATGTATCTGCCTCTACCTGGGACTAGAAGGGGTGGTCGTCAAGATCTTCATGAATAACCGCCACCCGGACTTTACCTGGAAGGATGCGATGCGCCTTCCACCGATTGAGCAGCTGTTTAACGGGATTACTCCGTTTTCGACTGGTGGACAACCGGCCCAGTTGGTGGGGATGCTCCAGTGTGGGGTTGATGGGGGACTGGCGAGTTCGGTCCTCTTGATGAAGTTCGTTGTCTTTCAGGCGATGATTGTCATTAACTTCTTGATCAGTCTGGTGATTGGTTTTCACTTTATCGCCGAAAAGCTCCACGCCCTTTCCCTGTTCGTCCTGTTTGGCTTTTTAATTCACCTGGCCGTGATTGTCGGTCTTTTACTGGTGATGTACTGGTATAGCTTTACCAAGAAGGCCCTTAATTTGATAATTAAACCGGTGGGGCTCTTTATGAAGCCAGAACGGTACGAACGGCTGCGGGTAACCCTAAATGAGAAGGTCGACACTTTCTACCAGGAAAGTTTACGAATCAAGAGCGAGTACGGTAAGATGTGGCGGGTATGCATCGTCACCTTGTGCCAGCTATTTTTCTACTACGCAATTCCGTATTTCATAATGCTGGCCCTGGGGGTACACCACATTAACTTCGTGATGGTAATCAGCCTGCACGTGCTGATCTTTATGATTATTTCACTCTTCCCGATTCCTGGTGGGGCCGGGGGAGCGGAGTACTCCTTTTCGGTGCTCTTTGCAAGCTTTATCGGTTCGGGGAGTAAGTTAGTGCTCGCAATGATTCTGTGGCGGTTACTGACTTATTACTTCGGAATGTTTGCCGGAATGGTTGCATTACTGGTTAAACCAGATAAAATTAAACATGATATTCAAGATGAGTAGTGGGGCCATTACTCATCTTTTGTTTTGGAGGTGAACAGGAGACAGTGGAGCATTCACAGTTAGTACAAATTATCCGGCGCTTAGATGCAATGAAGCGTGACCGGACGGGGCGAAGGCAGAAACGGACCTTTGAGCAGTTCGGGATTCCGGTGTGTGAGGTCACCTATGTCCAGGGGAGTGGTGAATACGTGTTTGTCCGTTTTCGTCCTCATGAGCGGTTCCGCTTTGACGACATTGACCTGGTAGCAATCGAAGTTTACGACTGCTTATATGATTTGGAGCACACATTTTAATTTTTTATTGAAAAGGTGTTGACGAATTGCTTGGACCTTGGTATATTATTATTTGCTGTTGCGAAGTTGTTATTTTCTTAACAAGTTAATTTCGAAACAGTTGTTGACAGAGATTTGATTCTTTGTTATCATATAAAAGTTGTCTCGAGGGACTGGTTAATTACTTCTTTCGATTACTTGATTGAAAAAAAGTTCTTGACAGTTATTCAATGAGATGATAAAATTTAAGAGCTGTTTGATACAGCTTGGTAGACCTTTGAAAACTGAACAAAGTTTCGACGAATCAAATGTGTAGGGTCTCTGGTCACTTCGGTGATTAGAGCAAAACATTTGCGAAGTCAATTCGCTTAATTAATTTAAATTAGAGCTATTCAAGTTCTT
>NZ_CANCWN010000032.1:0-21385 GCF_947381485.1 Limosilactobacillus avium
CAACCGACGTCACCAAGTAAACCGACGGAGCCTGGTAAGTCAAGCAATGTGACGAAGCCAACGAGTCCGGTCCAACCAACGTCACCAAGTAAACCGACGGAGCCTGGTAAGACGACGAATGTGACGAAGCCGACAAACCCTGTTCAACCAACGTCGCCAAGCAAGCCGACGGAACCTGGTAAGACGACAAACGTAACGAAGCCAACAAGCCCCGTTCAGCCAACGTCGCCAAGTAAACCGACGGAGCCAGGTAAGACGACGAATGTAACGAAGCCGACGAGCCCCGTTCAACCAACGTCGCCAAGTAAGCCAACAGAGCCGGGTAAGGCTACCAACGTAACGAAGCCAACAAGTCCGGTCCAGCCAACGAATCCTAGCAAACCAGTTCGACCGGTAAAGGTGGTAGGACATTCTCAAGCTAACGCCGAATCCACACAACTGCCACAAACTGGTAACAAGGATAGTAAGCTCGGAATTCTCGGCCTTATGGTTGCTGGCTTTGTGGCGGCAATCAATCTTCTCAAAAAAGAATTCTAAATTTCCCCCTTAACTATTGAGAAGTAACTAATACCCCCCGAATAATATGTCAAGAAGGCCCGACCACAGGATTATTCCCATGGTCGGGCCTTTTTGATTTCTCTTTTTGTTGACACTTGTAAATATTGTTGTTATGATTACAACTGTAAATATAATGCTGAGGTGATAAACATGGTTAAGGTATTCGCATTGATTGTTGGTATTATTTTAATTGCCCTGATTGCTTGGTGGTTCTTTGGCAAGCACGAACAGGCGGCCCAGAGTGCCCAGGTAAAGGATAATGTCCAAAAGGCCACGGTGGTGGTTAATGGTGGCTACTCACCATCAACGGTTGTTCTAAAGAAGGGAGTCCCTGGCCAGGTTGATTTTGATATGCGCGACCACACGGCCTGCTTATCCCACGTTGTTTTTGATTCTTTAGGGGTAAATAAGGACCTTACTAAGCAGAAGATTACCACGGTGAAGATTCCAACTGATAAGGCTGGTGAATTTGACTTTGCCTGTGGGATGGATATGTTCCACGGAAAGGTGGTCGTTAAGTAATGCGTCTCTCAAGTACACAGCGCTTCTGGACATCATTAGTTTTGGCAATCCCCCTGCTTGTTCAAATGGTGGGGATGCTTTTTCACTGGATGATGCCGGGGTATAACTGGGTGGCACTGGTAACGACGACCCTGATTATGCTGGTTGGGGCACTGCCGTACTGGAAGAGTGCCTGGGCGGCCTTTTTGCACCATAATGCTAATATGAACACCTTGGTGGCTGTCGGAACGACAATCGCTTATTTCTATAGTCTCTTTGCGATGGTCACGGGGCGGGCGGTTTACTTCGAGAGTGCCGCCTTTATTACCGTCTTCGTCTTGCTTGGCGATATGATGGAGGAACGGATGCACGATAACGCTTCCAACGCGCTGAAGAAGCTCCTTGGTTTGCAGGTCAAGGATGCACTGGTTAAGCGGGACGGCCAATTTACCCGTGTCCCCCTGGCGGACGTGAAGGTTGGTGACCTTATCCAGGTTAAGCCTGGCGAGAAGTTTCCGGTTGATGGGGAAATCGTGAGCGGTACGACAACCGTCGACGAGTCGATGATTACTGGTGAGAGTATCCCGGTTGCCAAAAAAACGGGTGACCACGTTGTTGGTGCCACAATCAACGGCCGGGGAACTGTCACTTTTAAAGCAACCAAGGTCGGTAAGGATACGATGTTGGCACAGATTGTAGAAATGGTGAAAAGGGCCCAGACGAGTCATGCACCCATCCAACACCTGACCGATAAGATCTCCGGAATATTTGTCCCGGCCGTCCTCATCATCGCCATCGCCACCTTCGTTATTTGGTACGCCTTTTTAGGGGCCAGTGGTGTGCAGGCAATGCTATTTGCGGTGTCGGTCGTCGTAATTGCCTGCCCATGTGCCCTTGGCTTGGCAACCCCCACTGCACTGATGGTGGGCACCGGCCGGGCGGCTAAAATGGGTGTCCTGATTAAAAATGGTGAGGCCCTAGAAACGGTAAATGATGTTAAGACGATTATTTTCGATAAGACGGGGACCATTACCGAAGGAAAGCCACGGGTTACCGACATTGTTGGGCCCCAGCAGCAGGTGCTGGAAGTTGCGGCAAGCCTGGAAGCGGCGTCTGAGCACCCCCTGGCTTCGGCGGTCATGCAGCGGGCTAGTGACGAAGGTATCCAACCCCAGCCAGTTACCGACTTTCAAGCCATTGAAGGAAAGGGTGTGACCGCTAACTTGGCCGGGCAAACGGCCTTTGTCGGCAGCAATAAGTTATCGATGGATTACCAAGTTAGCCCCGAACTAAAGCAGCACTTCAGTAAATTGCAGGACGAGGCCAAGACGGTTATTCTGGTTGGCTTGAACAAGCAAATCATCGGCCTACTGGCAATTCAGGATGTTCCCAAGGCCAATGCTAAGCAGGCAATCGCTGACTTGAAGGCCCAGGGCTTGAAGACGGTAATGCTCACTGGTGACAACGAGCGGGTTGCACAATCAATCGCCCAAGACGTCGGAATTGATGACGTGATTGCCAACGTTTTACCAAACGAAAAGGCCCACTACGTTGAGAAATTTCAAGAAACGGGTAAGGTTGCCTTTGTTGGGGACGGTATTAACGATGCCCCCGCGTTAACAACCGCTGATGTGGGGATTGCGATGGGTTCAGGAACGGACATCGCAATTGATTCCGGAAGTATTGTCCTTGTCCAAAACGACCTGCGTGGGGTTGTCCGTGCCCTGGAGATGAGCAGGAAGACATTTAACCGGATTAAGTTAAACCTCTTCTGGGCCCTCATCTACAACGTGATTGGGATCCCAATCGCTGCTGGTGTCTTCGTCGGCTTGGGATGGGTCCTGAGTCCCGAGATTGCGGCCCTTGCAATGGCCTTCAGTTCGGTTTCCGTTGTTAGTTCCTCATTACTATTGAATAAGACTAAGATTGATTAACAAAAGTAAAGAAAAAGTGGCTCCTAGCGTTCGGTAAGTTACGAATGCTAGGGGCCACTTTGCGTCTTACTACCATTGTTCTTTGGTGTATGCCATCTGCCAAAAGGCCTTTTCGTAGTGACAGCTGATTTCAAACGCCCGCTTCATTTGCTGCCGCGTTTCTTGGCCCGCTGCGTTGGCCTGGCGGTTAACAATGTCAATCATCGCTTGGATGCTGCTTGTGAAGTCGGCGGCAGAATAACTATCGAAGAACTCCTGGTAGAGGGGACGGGGACTCCGCCGATGAATGAGCTGCTGGGCAATCTCGCTGTACAGCCAGTAGCAGGGGAGGAGGCCACTAACGGCTGCCTCTTTACCGTAAGTATTGAGCTGGTAATACATGTGGGTAATGTAGGCGTAAGCAGTTGGGGCGACCGGTGTTGTGGTGAGCTCTTCGTTTTCAAGCCCAATCTCCTGGTGCATCTTTTGGCGGGCCGCGTCTTCACCCTCGCCAAGGTGACGAAGCGTTTCGCCATCCTGTAAGGAAAGGTGGACGGCAATGACCTGATGGAGCTGGTTGAAGGCAGTCAGGTAATGGTTATCCTGAATAAGGTAGTAACGGAAAGTTACCAGTGGTAGTTCACCAGTGCTGAGCTGGTGGATGAAGGGGTGGTTGATGCTGGTGTCACGGGTCTGAATGATCATATCCGTTAACTGATCTGTGAACTTTTTCATTATGTTTTACTCCTCTAGTACTTTACTAACAGTAATTATATCCGACCCCGTAAATAAAAACTAAATTATAGGAAAATATTGTTAATATCCTAGTATTTATTCCAATATTATATAGCGATTATTACGGAAATTAGAATATAAAAGAATTAGGCAAATCCCATTGTACTAGCCAATTGAAACCGCTATTATATAACTATCAAGTGATAACATTCACTAAATTCTGATTACGAAGTTGTAACCTAGAGGAGGCAATTTCAATGACTTCAAAATATGAAACAGAACCTAAAGGCTACACAATGACCACCGTGATGCAAGAAGCAGCACGTTGTTTACTGTGTGAAGACGCACCTTGCTCCAAGGCATGTCCAGCTCACACCAATACAGCTAAATTCATTCGGAGCGTTCGTTTCCGTAACGTTAAAGGGGCTGCTGAAACCATTCGGGAAAACAACGCCCTCGGTGCTATTTGTGCCCGGGTTTGCCCAACTGAACGTTACTGTGAAAGTGCATGTACCCGTGCAAAAATTGATGGCCCAATCGACATTGGTGGAATTCAACGCTATGTTACTGATATGGAACGGAAGGAAAACATGCAGATCCTGCACGCCGGTAAGGAAAACGGCATGAACGTTGCCATCATCGGGAGTGGTCCTGCCGGGCTGCAAGCTGCTGCCACCTTACGGCAAAAGGGTTACGGCGTTGACATTTACGAAAAGAACGCCAAGGCTGGTGGTTACCTGACCTACGGAATTCCTGAATACCGCCTGCCAGAAGCCATCGTTGACTACGAAGTTCAACGGATTGTTAACCTCGGGGCCAACATCAAGTACAACGTTGCCGTTGGTAAGGACATTACCATGGACGACCTGAAGGCTAAGTACGATGCCGTTATCGTGGCCATCGGTGCCAGTGCTGCCAAGACGATTCCGATGTTTGAACACAACATCTGCACGGAATCTGCTATTTCCTTCCTGGCCCGTGCCAAAGAAAACAAGGGCAAGCTTGATGACCTGCCGGACAATGTTCTGGTTATCGGTGGTGGTGACGTTGCGATGGACGTCGTCACAACCCTGAAGAAGCTGGGTGTCACCCACGTTACCGACATGGTATACGAAGAATTCTCTGAATTTAAGGCTTCCAAGAAGGAACTTGAAGGGGCCCAAAAAGAAGGCGTTACGATCGTTGATGGATATGTTCCAACCGATGTACGTCAAAACAAGGTTACCTTCAAGCACCGTAAGATTGATAGTGAAATGACGATTACTGCTGATAAGATCATCTTAGCCATTGGTCAAAAGGTTGACGCAGATGGCTTAGACATTGACATTCAGCACAACGAGATTCCATTCCGGGAAGCACGCTTCCACACTAAGGACCCGAAGGTATTCGCAACTGGTGACATTGTCGATGGTGACAAGACCGTTGTTTACGCCGTTCAAAAGGGTAAGGAAGTTGCCGAAGAAATCGATCGTGTGTTAGGAGGACAAGATAATGATTAAGAAAGACTTGTCAATTGACTTTTTAGGTGTTCACTTTGAGAACCCATTCTGCTTGTCATCTTCACCAGTTGGCAACTGTTACGAAATGTGTAAGAACGCCTACGATGCTGGCTGGGGTGGGATCGTCTACAAGACCTTATCACCAGATCACTTCGTTATTGATGAAGTATCACCAAGATTCTCACAACTGACCAAGGAAGACACCCCATTCGTGGCCTTCAAGAACATGGAACAGCTGGCTGAGCACCCAATGGCTCAAGACCTGGCTGACATGCGCCGCCTGAAGAAGGAATACCCAGACAAGGTTCTGATTGCTTCCATCATGGGTGAAACCCCACAAGACTGGACCGACCTGGCTAAGTTGGTTACCGAAGCCGGTGCGGACATGATTGAATTGAACTTCTCCTGCCCACAGATGACTTCCCACACGATGGGTTCTGATGTTGGTACGAACCCTGAATTATGTAAGACTAACTGTGAAGCCGTTAAGAAGGGGACTAACCTACCAGTATTGGCCAAGATGACGCCAAACATCACGACCATGATTCCAGTTGTTAAGGCCTGCCTCGAAGGTGGCGCTGACGGTATTTCATCCATTAACACCGTTAAGTCCATCACTGACATTGACCTGGACAACAAGGTTGCCTTGCCAAGTATCAATGGTAAGTCAGCTGTTTCTGGTCTGTCTGGGAAGGCTGTTAAGCCAATTGCCCTGCGCTTCTTGCAACAGATTCGTTCCGCTGCGGGACTGGAACAACTGCCAGTTTCCGGTATTGGTGGTATTGAAACCTGGGAAGACGCCGCTGAATTTATCCTGCTCGGTGCCTCGACCTTACAAGTCACAACTGCAATCATGCAGTATGGTTACCGGATTATCGATGACCTGACCAACGGGCTGATGCACTACATGGACGAACAGGGCGTTGACCACCTGAAGGACCTGGTTGGGATTGCTAACAAGAACATCCTGCCAACCAACCAACTGGACCGTGACTACAAGGTTTACCCAAAGATTGACTGGGATAAGTGTATCGGTTGTGGCCGTTGCTTCATCTCCTGTCAAGATGGTGCCCACCAGGCAATGGGCTGGGATGACGATAAGCGCCTGCCGACCTTTGATAAGAGCAAGTGTGTTGGTTGTCAACTCTGTGCCCTGGTTTGCCCAGTCGGCGCAATTAAGTTGGGCTTAGTTGAAATGAAGCCGGGCCGGAAGGGTGACCCTGCTAGGGTTGATGCCTCAACCTTCCAACTGCCCAATGCTGACAACTAAGAATAACCCGCATTAATATAATTCCCAAGCCGGCAACTAGTGTGCTTTCTATACTAGTTGCCGGTATTTTGTCCTATAATAGGCGAGTGCAGGTTACTGTTCCCTGCCAAGTGTGATAAAATAGTAACCGTTTACATAACGATTATAAAGGGACTTTAAAAATGGATGAATGGATGAATTACGAACAATTCGACCGGCAGACGTGGCACGCTTTTTTCCCGGCCGACACGGTTCGCTTAAACCAAGAAAATTTGGATGATATTAAGTCGTTAAACGACCGTATTTCAATCGAAGACGTCAAGGATGTTTACTTGCCGCTGATTAAGTTGCTACAACTCCACTACCAGAACTTTCTGGAATGGCAGATGCAAAAGGCTAACTTTCTACGCCAACCAGTGCGGCGGGTGCCCTACATTATTGGAATTGCCGGGTCGGTAGCGGTTGGCAAGAGTACGATTGCCCGCCTGCTCAGCATCCTCTTGAACAAGCTTCTGCCTGATAAGCGGGTAGAACTGATGACCACGGATGGTTTTCTGTACCCGAATGCGGAACTAAAGCGCCGGGGGATAATGGACCGTAAGGGGTTCCCCGAGTCGTACGACATGGAGAAGCTTTTGAAGTTCTTGAATGACGTCAAGGCAGGGGAACCGGTTGTGAAGGCCCCGACTTACTCACACCAGGTTTATGATGTCCAACCGGATAAGCCGCTGGTAATTGACCGTCCCGATATCTTAATTGTTGAGGGGATTAACACCCTGCAATTGCCGACCAACCAGCGCCTGTACGTCAGCGACTACTTTGACTGGTCAATCTACGTTGATGCCGACCCAGACCTGATTGAATGCTGGTACCTACAACGCTTTGGCCTTCTGCTAAAGACGGCCTTTACGGACCCGTCTAACTACTATTACCCGTACTCTAAAGGGAGTCGGGACGATGCCTTTAAGATGGCCAAGGATGTCTGGAAGTCCGTTGACCTACCTAACCTCAAGGACTTCATCCTTCCGACGAAGACCCGGGCTAACCTGATCCTCCACAAGACCCATGGCCACGTGGTTGACCGCCTCTACCTTCGTCGGGATTAGTAATGGGAGCGCGCTTCGATGCGAAGCAAGTTTTTAGAAAGCATAAAGAGGACTCTAGTGTTCGGAAAATCCGGACGCTAGAGTCCTCTTTGTATATTGCGCTGTAGTATTTTTAACTATTTTCCAGCCCTTATTTGTCTATGGAAATATGCTGGCCCTTAACGGTGATTTGGCCATCCTGTTGGAGGACCTTTAACTGCCTGCTTAACGTTTCCGGGGTCAAGCCGAGGAAGTTCGCCAGGTCCTTTTTCTTGAGGGGCAAGTTAAATGAACGCTTGCCGGTCCGCTTTTCCTGGGCCCTAAGGTAGTCCATAACCCTGTCCTTAGCGTTCATCGAATTGCGCCGGACCGTGTTCTGCTCTGCCAATATCAGGCGTTCTCCAAAGTCATTAAGCAGTGATAGGGCCAGGTCCGGGGTGGCTTTTAATAGCTCTTGAAAGTCACAACGGTTCATTGAGCATACCAAACAATCTTCAGTTGCCTGAATAAAGTTTTCGTGATTGTTGTTACTAAACAGGTTCTCCTGGCCAGTCGAGTCTCCCTTACCCAGCACACCGAGGACGGTTTCCTTGCCTGCCTCGTTTAGGGAGAAAATTTTGGCGTGGCCGGAGTCAATGACAATCATGCCGTCCTTGCCGTCTAACGGTTGCCGAATCAGGCTCCCCTTTGGAAAAAAGTCCTGGTGGGACGAAACCGTCACCAGCTTCTTTTTAAGGTCAACTGGTAGGTTCTTGAAAATTGTTGCCTTGCTCAAACAGGCAATTTCAGAATGATGGGCCATAATTATTACCTCCACTTGATTTAAATCAATTTAATTATAACTGCTTATTCATATAATCAAAGTATCAAGCACCGGTGTTTGTCTAAACGTTTAAGTTAATCATTGAGCAAAGCGAGGGTATTATAATGAAGGTTATTATTGTTGGCTGTACTCATGCCGGAACGATTGCTGCGACGCAAATTCTCAAGGACCACCCGGAGACCGATGTTGTCATCTATGAACGGAATGACAACGTTTCTTTCCTGTCGTGTGGGATTGCGGTTTACCTGAGTGGGGATGTTGGTGACCCAGACGCGATGTTCTACTCCAGTCCAAAGCAACTGGCAGAACTGGGTGCTGATGTTCACATGCAACACAACGTTACGAGCATTGATCCCCAGACGAAGACTGTTAAGGTTACTGACCTCGTAACGGGGGAAGAAAAGACCGATCATTACGATAAGCTTATTGATACAACTGGTTCGTGGCCAATTATCCCGCCAATTGATGGTGTCGACGGGGACCATGTCTACCTGTGCAAGAACTACCACCACGCCAAAGAACTTTTTGCGGCTGCTAAGGATGCCCAGCGGGTCTTGGTTATCGGTGCCGGCTACATCGGGGTTGAGCTGGTTGAAGCCTACACCCGGCAAAACAAGGACGTTACGTTGATCGATGGCGCACCGCGGATGCTGCATAAGTACTTTGACCAGGAATATACCGACCGTATTCAACAGCAGTTTAAGAAAAAGGGCGCTACCCTGGCCTTTAACCAAAAGGTCACCGCCTTTGAGGAGCACGGTGATGGGGTGACGGTGAAAACTGATCAGGGGAGTTTTGAAGCGGACATTGCAATTCTCTGCGTTGGCTTCCGGCCCAACACTAGCCTACTTAAGGGGAAGGTTAAGATGCACGATAACGGGGCGATTGTTACTAACGAATACATGCAGTCGTCCGATCCCGACATTTATGCCGCGGGGGATTCAACCAGCGTCCACTATAACCCGACCGGAAAGGATGCTTACATTCCTTTGGCAACGAACGCGGTCCGGCAGGGAACGATGGTGGGGATTAACATCTTTGGCAATAAGATGCGCGACATGGGAACCCAGTCTAGTTCTGGCTTGAACCTCTACGGAACAACGATGGTCTCCTCCGGCTTAACGCTTGAGAATGCTAAGGCAGTGGGAATTGATGCCGATTCCGTTACCATTGAAGATAACTATCGTCCAGAGTTTATGCCATCAACGGAGAAGGTTCTGATGACCCTCGTTTGGGATAAGCAGACGCGGCAGATTATTGGTGGGCAACTGATGAGTAAGTACGATGTCGCCCAGTCGGCCGGTGTCCTCTCCCTGTGCATTCAGGACAAGCACACGATCGACTACCTGGCCTTCGTGGACATGCTATTCCAGCCTAACTTTGACCGTCCGTTCAACTACCTCAACATCCTTGCGCAAGCAGCGGTTGCTAAGGCTGCTAAGTAAACACAAAAGCCAGGATTGTGGTTAATTAAACCGCAAACCTGGCTTTTGCTATTCATTGGTGAGCCAGTCGAGGAGGGGGACCGTGGTGAAGTCCTCGTCCCGTCCCCAATCGTGGTCACCCGGCTTAGCGATTATCAGGGTTCGATGGGCGTTTGCCGGAAGGTGGTGCAGGCCGCTAACCGCCTTATCGTAGGTCGTCTGATTGAGAAATGAAAAGTTAAACTGAAAGAAGTACTTTTCGGCGTCGCGGATGGCAATGAAGGTTACGGGATGGCGTCCCTTTTGTCCGCTATAAACATGGAACCCCCGGGCGGTTAGTTCGTTGAAAACGAGCATTGTCAGGTTGGCAGCTGACAGTGCACCCTGGTGGTTGGTGAGCAGGCAGCGGAGGATGGGGTCGACGGGGTAGTACTGCACGTTCGTTTTCTTGACCCTTTCGGTGGCCAGGTTTAATTCTGGACAAGCGGTGAAGAGAAAGCCCTCCTGCACGAAGGCCAAATATGATGCCAAGGTCTTATTGGAAACTTGGATATTGCGCTCCTGCAGGGCCGTAACCGCCTGTGAGACGTTGATGGGGACGCCAGAATGGTGGGCCAAGAACGTAATCAGGTGTTTCAATAAGTTCGGGTTGACCAGCCCCGGGTGCTGCATCAGGCTCTTGAGGATAATCGTGTTCAGGACATCCTCACTATAGTTACGTACGGAGGAATCGTCCCGGATGCTCTGCGCGAAGGGGAAGCCACCCCGGTTGAGGTAATGGTAAAGGGCGGTAAAGTCGGCCGCCTGGTGGTGGAAGTCAATAAATTCGTGAAACCTGAACGGCCGCACGGCAATTAGTTGGCAGGGGAACTGCTCAGCCAATTTACAGATTTGGTGATCGGACCCCGTTACGTACAGGTCAATGTTGGGGATGCTAGTCAGGCGGCGGACCAGTTGCTGGTAATTGGGCAGGCTCTCAAGCTCGTCGAGGAAAAGAAAGTTAGTCTTCTCCTTGACGAGCCCTTTTTTTATCTTACTTACCATCGCTGGAATCGTCAGGCTAGCGAAGGCCAGGTCCTGCTCAAAGTCGATGGTTTTGATCTGCTGACAGAGGATGCCGTCCTGCTTGAGCCAGGACTGGTACTGGTTAATTAAGGTTGATTTCCCGCTCCGGCGAATGCCAAAAATAATTTTGATAGTAGAATCACACTGACTATTTCTTAATTGGTCTAGCTGGTAAGAACGCGCGAACATTCACTCATCTCCGGTAAAATTGTGGTGCATAATTGATTTTACCAGAAGATGTTAACCTATTCAAATTTGGAAATAATTCTAAATTCATGGGCTTTTATAGACACTGTGCGGCAGTAAAAATATATTTTTAAGTAAAAAGACATCCTGGCTGTCTCGCGTTGCTACCGGTTGCACAAAATAAATTGGTCTACATGTATTGACAAGCGCGCAAATACCAGTTAAGAAGGTACTACAGATTATCAAAGCGAGGTAGTTAACGTGCTGAAGAAGCAAAGCATTGCACCCGATTTTCCCCTTCACCAGTCACTTGGTCTGACTGTGCAGACCGATATGGGTGGCCAGCAGGCCGAAATCAACAACTTTTATTGGGCCCCACTGTTTAATGGCGGTATTCCACACCCGGTTGTGGTGGGAACCCAGCAGCCAATCCTACTTGTTGATGAAGGTGATTTGCGGTTGTCCACGGTTGACTTTGCGAAGGACCTTCGTCGCTATTTGACCGGGGCCCTGGCCAAAGTTAGCGCTGACCAGGTTCGACGACTGGTAATTGTATACCGGCCAAGCTGGGCTGCAGAATACCACTTGCCAGCTGATGCCCAGCGGATTCGAATTGCCCACCGCCTGATTCGGGACGCCCTTGCGGCAATTTATGACCTGGCGACCGCTGGGCAGGTGCCCATTTTCTATGGTGGCTTTTACTTTGAAGATGAGTTGCCATTGATTTTAGGTGATGGCAACGTTGACGGCGTTTTGATAAATCAATGAGTTGATTGAAGGACGGCGGGTGGGAGTGTACCGGCCGCTTTCGATTATCCTGAGAAAGGAGGAAATCCAAATGCTAAAAGTAAATGAAGAACTAACAAAGCTTGATGAGCAGGCTGTTAAAGAAGAATTAGCCCTGTTGACTGCCGCTTTAAACGGCTAACCCACTTTCATCATGAATATTCCATCCATTCACGGGCGGAATCTCAGGAATTGTTTGACCTGGGATTGCGCTCGTTTATGTAATGGCGAAAAAGAAACAATTATTTGTGATCGTCAGTTGACCGTCCGTCTTTTAGCCTGTAAACTTAGGGAAAAGAGCAAATTTTGATGAAGGAAGTGGCAACGTGGCAAACGTCAATTTAGATACATTTGACAAGATTATCGTCCTTGACTTTGGTAGCCAGTACAACCAGCTGATTACCCGGCGCTTGCGTGACTTCGGGGTTTACTCAGAGCTCCTCTCGCACAAGATTACGGCGGACGAAGTCAAGAAGATTAAGCCGAAGGGGATTATTTTCTCCGGAGGACCAAACAGTGTCTATGATGAAGGTGCCTTTAAGGTTGATCCAGCAATCTTTAAGCTGGGTATTCCAATCTTAGGGATCTGTTACGGGATGCAATTGATGACTTATGAACTCGGCGGTAAGGTCGAAAAGGCGGATAATTCGGAATACGGCCGGGCCGATATTAAGGTGTTGGACAAGGATGCCCCTTTATTTAAGGGTCTGCCAGAAAAGCAGTATGTTTGGATGAGCCATGGGGACCTTGTTACCGAAGCTCCAGCTGGTTTCAAGGTTACGGCAACCAGCAAAAACTGCCCAATCTCTGCGATTGCGGATGATAAGCGGAAGTTCTACGGTATCCAGTTCCACGCGGAAGTTCGGAACTCAGAATACGGGTTGGACATCCTGCGGCGCTTTGCCTTTGACGTCTGTGGTGCCAAGGACAATTGGACAATGGATGACTTCATTGACCTGCAAATTGACCACATTCGCAAGGAAGTGGGCGACAAGAAGGTTATCCTGGGCCTGTCCGGTGGGGTGGACTCCAGCGTGACCGCCGTTTTGATCCACAAGGCAATTGGTGACCAACTGACCTGCATCTTCGTTGACCACGGTCTGTTGCGGAAAAACGAAGCCGACCAAGTGATGAACGCCTTGAACCGTGACCTTGGTGTCAACATTGTCAAAGTTGATGCTGCGGACCGCTTCCTTGGTAAGTTGAAGGGCGTTACCGATCCTGAAAAGAAGCGGAAGATTATCGGTAAGGAATTCATCGAGGTCTTCAATGAAGAAGCCAAGAAGATTCCGGACGCGGACTTCCTGGCTCAAGGAACCCTGTACACCGATGTAATTGAGTCGGGGACTGATACGGCCCAGACAATTAAGTCCCACCACAATGTTGGGGGCCTACCGAAGAAGCTCGGCTTTAAGCTGATTGAACCACTGCGGAAACTCTTTAAGGACGAAACCCGTGAATTAGGTGAGAAGCTGGGAATTCCGCACGAGTTAGTATGGCGACAACCATTCCCTGGCCCCGGCTTGGGAATCCGGGTAATTGGCGAAATTACGCCTGAGAAACTGGAAATTGTCCGGGAAAGTGACGCTATCCTGCGTGATGAAATCAAGAAGGCCGGCTTGGACGAGAAGATTTGGCAGTACTTCACTGTCCTACCAGGAATTCGTTCCGTCGGCGTGATGGGGGATGGCCGGACCTACGACTACGCGGTTGCTATCCGGGCAGTCACCTCAATTGATGGGATGACGGCGGACTTTGCCAAGATTCCGTGGGATGTTCTGCAAAAGATTTCGGTGCGGATCGTAAACGAAGTCGACCACGTTAACCGGATCCTTTACGATGTCACGAGTAAGCCGCCTTCGACAATCGAATACGAATAATTCAGCTTTTGCGCTAGGATAAGGAATCCCGGTATAACGGCTTTTAGCGGGACTGCACCAATTCAAAAATAAGCAAAAACTGGGTTGTTCCCTACCAAAAACCCTACCAAAAATTAGCGATTGTAATCATTAAATTGGCAGGTCTATTTAAGATAAACATTGGGATTAGATAGGATAACTTGAAAGATAGTTATTCTATTTTTTTATGCCGTTACCTACCAAATTTATTATTTTTGTAATATTTGCTTGTTTTGGTCAAAGTAAGCAACTGTTGGCTACCTTATCGTTGATTGATAAGGTGGTCATTTTTGTTTCTTTTTGATGATGCAAAAAGAAATTGCTGGTCCAGCTGGCAAGTTCAGCTGGTCGGTGTTGTTACTTATGTCGAACACATAAGTAAATCAGATATAGAATCTCGAAATGACCTTGAATGCAATCTCAAGGTACTCATTTTCGAATGTAATATCTGATTGCTCGACAGGGTGAAGGGGAGCTAGCAAGGCGCCCCTCCAAGCATTAGTTATGTATTACAAACTCGTTTGGTATTACTAACTTAATTGCTTGCGAGTCGTATATGATCAGAGATATAATATATTTGAAGAATTTGGTACCTACCAATTAATTATTGGTGGGTACCAAAAATATACGACCCGACGATTACGGAAATTTAGTCAGTCGTTGTCGCGAGCACGCGAAGACTGAAAATTTCTTTTGCTGTTAGGCAAAACTAAGGAGGTTATTGAGAATGAAGCCATTAAAGAATAAGTTAATTCAGGCTCGTTTAAGTGAGGATGAGTTGGCAGATTTTGATGAAGTGAAGCATGAATTGGGGCTTACTGGTAACTCAAAGGCAATGCGCCAAATGATTCGTGATGAGAAATTATTAATGCAAGCAACTGATGAGTGTCACAATGACAACTATGATGCAGTTACAATTTTAGTTCAGCAATTAAATAATCAGGGTAGGTTGCCGTTAGTTGAAGCATTGTGTGGGTTAACAAATTCCAAGTCATTAAGCGAGTTAAAGATAGTTCGGGACCAGTACGCTGATATTCAGCAGCAACTTGAAGGTATTATGTACGTGGCGACCAAATCAGGAACCAATTTAAATCAAATCGCTCATGTTTTGAATACCGCAAAAGGGCAAGCAGAACAAGAGAACGCTGATTTAACCGATAGTGATTTATGGAATTGGGTAGCTAACCAACTTGTTCAGAATAATCGGATTTTAGCAGAGTTACACTCTAAAATTGACGAGTTTCAAATTAAGGTAGGACTTCTCAAGAAAGCGAATGATAGATATGACAGTTCTCGAAACGCACTCGTGTCGTAGTAGTTACGGACGGTTGCAATATCTATTTCAGGAACCACCCCATAGCTATCAAAAGACATCGCGGCGAGTATTAGCGTGTAGCGGGTTCAATATTAAGCTACTGCATGACCAACATGGACATATCGCAAACACACAAAATGGTGCGTATTTGGAAAAGCAATTTAAAGCTAATCTGCAGAAGGCCCATAATCCTAAACGTAAATACCAAGCACAAACATTAATTATCTCTTTTTCACCCGATGAATTTGATACTACTGACCTGAGTGAACAGGCAAACCAAGCTTTAATGCTTGTCAAACATTATGTTCATCAACATTTTGCCGATGCACAATCAGTAATCGCCATTCAGGCTGATGGGGACGGCGGTAAGCTACATGCTCATATTGTATTTAATACCGTAAGACCTAATGGCCGTACAGTACCAACTAACCGCTTTAACATATATAAATTAAGAACCAACTTTGATCATGAAATGATAGCTAACTATCAGCGAGTAACTGGCAATAGTTGGACTAACCCTATATCTAAACAACAGAAACGACAAGATATAGATAATATAGTGACGCGTTCGCAGTGGCAGAAGAGCCTAAAGAAGATAATCAACCAAGTTAAGAATGAGGTTGATTCCCTAAGAGAATTTGTCCACCTATTAGGCACCCAAGGAATTACGATTACTGAGCGCAAGAAAGGGACTGCTTGGACATATCATCAAACCATTAATGGAAAAGAATATAAAGTTCGGGATTTTTATCAACGGGTGAAAAAACAAACCGGTGAGGTGATATCAACACGCGGACTAGGACAGAGCTTTACTAAAAGTAACTTAGAACAATGTTTTGCACAGAAACAGGAGGAGCGAACAAATAATGAACAAAACGAACAACTTGCAAAAATCAAAACCATGGCCGCAGATGCCCGAGCACGATCTCAGCGTCAACAGCAACAATTCAAATTCAATCAACATCAACTCCAAGCCACCAAAATTGAAGAACAGGAACAAAGAGATGGACTTAAAACTCGACAAACTCATAGAAGACAAAGCCAGTCACGACGACTTGAAGAGCTTAGCCGACAAAAAAGACGTGCAAAAATTGCACGACGACTTGCTACAGCAAAAGCAAAGTCTCACAAAACAGCTTCAGGACCAGACCTCTAAGGTGACACAGACTGTCACAGATGCGCACGATATTGGTTATGGTGATGGCTTGGGCAAGCGCGTTGATGCTCTTAGTCAAAAATATGATGGATTAGAAACTAACATTAATCTTAGGGAAAATCGTTTAGATCAAAAGACTCAGCAGTATATCGCTAAACTGGCTGACCTGAATCAGATTGGTCGATATTTACAAACTTATACCAAGACAATTAATCAGCAACAAGTACCAGTAATGCGTCAACTAATTTTAGCGATGCAACAAGGTATCACGATTGATACTTCTAATGTGACTAAATCGGTGTACCAAGAGTTCCAAGCCTTAACCGGCCATACTATCCAGGAGGTTATCAAAACGGCAGTTAGTGATGGTTTTAAAAAGGACCGTCATATCGCACAAAAGGCCAGCGAGTCGGCGCAATTATCGGCAGATGTGGCCGAAAATGCGGTTACCAAACTCGAACAAAGTATTCATAAACTTAAGTGGCTATCATACTTTTTAATCGTGGAAGCCATGCTCGCAATCTTATTAGTGACAGTAGTACCAGGTGGCTGGGCAAAATTTTTTGTCATGTGCTTCGTAATCTTACTAATGTACGGTTTAGATCGGAAATTAATTAGGGAGGAAAAATGAGTTTCAACGTGGACAGTTTCTCTGATGCAAAATTAGATGAACTCTTAACCAGAGTTACTAAAATTCCTGAATGGGAACTTAAAAATACACAATCAGAACGTGAAAATAAACGGATACGTCAAATACAGATACATCTGAAAATGATTAGGCAAGTGGAAAAGCAAGAACAACGTCAAAAATTAAGGCAACGAACTAAAAATACGAATTCTTCTTCAAGTAAAAATCGTAATAATGATAATGACCTAGGACTATAAAAAGGCCCAACAAAGTGTTGAGCCATTATTATGAAATTACTTTAAAGAATAACTCAACAGAAAAAACCGCCCAGCTCGAAAGCTGAACGGTTGGTCAAGGTTGCTAATCCATGCTATAATATAACCAGCTAAAGTTTGAATATTATATTCAACAATTAGGCTGATAGATTAGCGGATAAAGCGCCCTTGTTCTAGTGTACTGCAATACACCACCAGCGAGGCGCAACCAAGAAATTCCGTAATAATCTCACGGCCTTTCATAAAGGTTTGCGTGCATTGGTGGTTACCAGTGCACTTTTTTATTATAGCAATTTTTGAAGTGCAAGGTCAATCGCTTCAGGGAGTAAGTAACAGCGAATCAAAACATCGCAAGCTTCCGGACCAGCAGTCAGTGGGTCGAAATCTGTGCTAAGCGCAGATTTCGCTTCTCGTAAAAGTTCCCAATTAGAAACCAAGTTTTGCTCAGCTTTGATTTGGTCGAAGGTGTACGAGCCAGAACCGTTGCCCGTGACAGAGTCCTCAGTAAAGAGTTTGTCCTCAAGGTGGGCACAGAATGTGTCCCTATTTTCCTTTATCCTAACTGATAAGGATTTTCGTGAATAAGGTTTTTTATTTTTCTAGAGTTGCGGTTTGACGTTTACTCTGCGCGAGTGTGAGTAAGTAACTGTCGCCGCCTTCGATTTTATAGCCAATCATTCGTTTATTGTAAATTTGTTGGCTAGTTGGATCAGTTAGTACCATACTATCATCGAATGTGTGTGGATGGACAACATCTTTAGTTGCTTCTTTGAAGTAATTATAAGTAAAGATACTCAATAATCTATTACCTTCTTTATCTACATCACCATTAACATCTTCTTGCTTACTATCATATAATCTTTGGGCAGTTTTAAATAACTTTAAAGCTTGAGGGTTTTGTAACGCAGCTTTTGCATAAGTTTCATCATATTTATGCTCATCAAACATATCAATTGATTTATAAGATATTTTTTGACTTACTACTTTGTTTCCTGACGGATCCGTTTTGGCTGCTATTTTTACGCTTTGAGCTTTTGGCTCTAAGTATTTTGCATTCTTGGCGTTTGCAAGTTCAGCTTCATAGCGTCGTTGAGTAATCTTTTTTGGAAAACTAAATTCGTGATTAACAGCATCCCTTATTTCACTGGCATTCGAGGCCTCCATTTCTTCCTTTTTTACACCTGTTGGCTTCCCCATGTATAAAGAAATTGAATTATCTTCAACATTTCTATATGTGATATTCTTTGGTAGTCTTGCTGTTGATCCTCCAACGATCTTGTCACGAAATTCTTGCTGGTCATCGCCTGAAAGATCATCCATTAAACCATTATATGTCACCTTATTATGGGCATTTTTAATTTCATCAGTCGCATCCTTGAAATAATCTTTGTCCTGTTTTTTACCTAGTTTAACGGCGGATTATTTTCAAAGTTAAAGTTATTCTACAAAATAAAAATAATTGTATATAAATAATACGCTAAACGTTGCTTTATAATCAGCCGATTATCTAATATGCAAGCAAATCATGATGTTAATAAGTAATTGGTAGATTGATAAGTATATGAAGCATCTTTACAGGCTTATGATGCTGGGTATAATAGTGGTTGTAAAGAGATATATCCACATTTATAAGTGATAGCAAAATATAGGAAGGACGCTATTTATGTTATCAATCAATAACCGAAAAGAACAACAACGTCAAATGACAACAAACCCAAACCGTTTTAGTTTAAGAAAACTCAGTGTTGGAGTATGTTCACTAGTTGTAGGTTTCTCTTTTATGGGAATGATGGCACACGCTGACCAAGTTTCTCCATCTGCTAACCAAGAAGTTGTTCGAACACCCAATAATGAAAAATCTGATCAACAGCAATCTACTGATCAGGCTGGTCAATCAGTAACTACATTGGCCAACAAGAGCAGTGATAACCAAACTGTTAGTCAACCAGATACTACTTATGCTAATGACACGCAAACTGACCAAGTCAATGTCAACGATTGGACATATACCGGACAAACAGATGGGATCACTCTAACTGGCTTCAATGGTCACATTGTCAATGGCAAGATTGTGGTTCCAAATACTTTTGACTTTATTAAGGCTGGGGTTATCACCGATGGTCAAAAAGTTTATTTAGGTGCTTACTTCCGTCGCAACACAGGCAATTCTAATAACATTCATGATCAGTACGGTAGTCAAGCAAATGAGTTTGCCATTTCAAAGAATGGAAATGGTAAGGTTTATGCAGAAGGCGATTGGGGCGATGCCTTTAATGGAACGCCATACCAGGTGATGGATCTTACAAATTTGGATGTTTCGGGTGTTACTAATGCTTCACAGATGTTTGCTAGTTCACTAGTTCAACGAATTATTGGATTAGATCATTGGGATACAAGTAAGATTAAAAGCATGGGCAGCATGTTTTGGAACTGTAATAATTTAACTTCTGTCGGAGATCTTAGTAATTGGAATGTTTCAAACGTAACCAATACTTCCCAAATGTTTCTTGGTACTGGAAAACTAGCATCTGTTGGTGACTTATCTAAGTGGAATATGTCCAAGAATACAAATATGTTCTGCATGTTTGCAGGAGCAGGCATGGTTAATTTGGGTAATCTTAATAACTGGGATACAAGCAAAGTCACCGATATGAAGTACATGTTCTTTGACGCTAAGAGTTTACGAAACATTGGTGATGTATCTAACTGGGATACCATCAATGTTACAGATATGCAGTTCATGTTTAATGGCGCTCAGAGTCTTCAAAGCATTGGTGCTTTAGATAAGTGGCAAGTTGGCAATGTAACTAACATGCAACACATGTTTGATAGCATGAGCTCGTTAACCACTTTGGGTGACCTGAGTAACTGGGACACCAGCAAAGTTACTGACATGAATCACATGTTCAACAATGATTTTAAGTTACAACATGTTGGGTTACTGAATCACTGGAACACCGGTAATGTTAAGGACATGAATCACATGTTCTTTAATAACACCAGTTTAGATAAGTTAGACGTATCTAATTGGAACACCAGCAAAGTGACTAACATGCACTACACTTTTGCTTCCGATAATTTGAATACTTCACTCCAATCATTAGGTGACCTATCTAATTGGGACACTGGGAATGTAACGACCTTTAATGGAACATTCTCACACTTAGCTGCAATTAAAAGCCTTGGTGACCTATCGCATTGGAACATCGGCAAAGCCACTGACATGCAGGTTATGTTTTACTATATGAAAAAACTTGAATCGTTAGATGTATCCGGCTGGGATGTCAGCAACGTTCAGAATATGGTCATGATGTTCATGGATGACCACAAACTGGAAAGCTTAACTGGATTAGCCAACTGGAATGTTTCCAATGTCCATGCGGCAAATGCGATGTTCTGCCGAACTGGTTTACGGAATATTGATATCCATGGTTGGAACCTTAGCAATGATACCGATACCCGTTGGATGTTTGCTTATGGTCTTAACCCAACAGTCATCGATATGCGTGGTGTTAAGTTACCAACGAAGACTAACTTCTCACTGCTTAGTTTCTACAGTAATAAGCCAATGGTTGTATACAGTGATGAAGGTTCACAATTATTCAGCCTGAATAATGCTAAATTAAATAACTATTATGATTGGGTAGGCAATGTCACGATTAATGTCACGGGCCACCAAAATACCAATCGATTAACTCTCGATAAAGTTAACGAACAAAGATCAGCGTCTAGTCAAGAAGTAATCGCAACGTTGCCAATGGACTTCGTATTTACGGATCCAATTGCGGTTAGAAACCAAATGCGCACGGTAACCAACCAATTAGCCGTTAATAAACTTGTTCATGATAAGTATGGCAAGGGAGTTAATGTTTCAAAAGATGATTTTGCGGATGATGCTAGTGCGCCTGTTCCAAGCTTAAAGAATGATTTTAGCAAGGATGTAACGGACCTTGTTGCTGATAATTACAATCTGCACCTTGTTAATAACTCATATACGCAAAGAATTGTGTACAAGGATAAGGATGGCAATACACTCAACACTGTTGAATTCAGTGATTATCTTGATAATAATAACCATGCCACTGTTAAGCAGCAGGACTTAATTAAAAAGATTAATGATAACTTGCCAAAGGGGTATGAAATTGTATCTGGTTTATCAACCGGTGACTTATTAATTGACGGGACTACTCCTAACGATATCTTAATTGTTGTTCAACCAGTTAGAAGCAGTGCTCAAGTAATTTACCAAGATGAAAATGGTAATACCATTAGTAGTTCCACAATCAACG
>NZ_CANCWN010000033.1:0-19613 GCF_947381485.1 Limosilactobacillus avium
ATCCCCCTATAAAAAATAAAATAATTAAGTATATATAGCCCAGAAATCAATTATGTTCGATTAGATAATAGAATTCCACGGACCAGGCGTTTTTAATTTTTCCTTCTTTAAATTTCTTTTCCTTATTCAGGTGGGGTGGTGGGAGGACTCAAAAAGGCGCGTGACTAGTTGTCATGCGCCTTTTTGCCGCCGAAGTGGTGGTTACTTATTCATAATTGCTTGCCATTGCGCCCAAGTATGGTCGGCATCAAATGCCTGGCAATTCTCGTACGCCCCGGTGCTGAGTTGCTGGAGCTTTGCCGGGTTCTTCAAAAGGTCAATAATCGTTGCCGGCATCTTGTCCATATTATCCAGCCGAATCAGTTGACCGTTGACCCCATCCTTGACGAACCCACTCGGTCCGTACAGGTAGTTGAAACTGACGACCGGGACCCCGTGGGCTAAGGCCTCCGCCATCGCTAGTGGCTGACCGTCGAGCCGGCCCGGATCAACAAAGAGCTGAGCCTGGTTGTAGACGTCATCCAGCTTCGGTTGGTAACCGGCAAAGGTGACGGCCTTCTCCAGCTTGAGCTTCTTGACCAGGTCCTGGTAGTTCTTGGTATCTTCATTCGACCCGTAACCGTAGAAGGTCAACTTGCTGCCCCGGACGGCCTGGTGAACCTTGGCAAAGAGCTTGATCAGCAGGTCAGTCCCCTTATCACTCCCTAGTCGGCCAACGTAGATCAGCTGGTTTGGTGTCCGGTCCGCCATTGGTACCCGCTTGCTTGCCGGGTGAACCGGGGAACCGTTAATCGTGTAGATTGGGGTGCCCTTGCCCAGCCGTTGTTGCAGGACCGCTGCCTGCATGGCGGTCATGACAATGATGCCGTCCCACTTGCTGCGGTCCTTGGTCAAAGGATCATTGAGGAAGCCATTCAGCGGCCCGTTGATCAGGTCCTGGCCATCGTCAATGTGGCTGATTGGCAGCCAGAGGAACTTCCGGGCCCGCTTGCCCAGCTGCTGGACCGGTTTGATGGCCATGGCTGGCCGGTCGGCAATGAAGGTGTTGGTCCCGGCGACCTGGTCGTTTAGCTCCTTGAGGAAGAAGGCAAAGAGACTATCAAAGTCGTCGAAGAAGCGGTCCTTGCCCTGGTAGTTTTTGAGGACGTTCAGGGAGTTAATCGGGGTGTCCTCAGTCGATTGAACGTAGTAGCGCTCCATGTAATTGCTACCGTCCGGCCGGTAGTAGCGTTCGTAGTACGGCCGGTTATTCTTGCCGAAGAAGATATCGACAGCCTTGAATCCCCGGATGTCGTACTTCGCGCGCAGGTTGATGTTGCCCGCGGCATCGTAGTAGTCGACGTGGTCTACCAGGCCGTAGGTACCGCCAATGAAGAAGACCTCGGCAACTAGGCGGTCACCATCCTTGACCGTCCGGGAGTTAGACCCGCTGCTGACCTGGTAGTCAATTGGCAAACCGAGGTCCTTGGTGTGGAGGTTGTGGCCTTGGTAGTCGGTCGTGCCGGCGAAGAAGTCAAACATGTTGACCAGCTGGTCGTCGCTGAGGCCGAACCGCCCCAGAGTAGCGTGGATGATATTGTCAAAGTCCCGGGTCACCAATTTGGCGGCTGTCTGGTGTTCTTTGAAGAGCTTCAGCCGCTTGATTTCGGCGTGCTCGATACTGGAATTACTGCTGAGCAGGTACTGGTTTACAAAGAAGAACACGGTTACTTGGCCTCCTTTTCGTTCATGTTATCAAGAATCTTTTGCCATAGCTTCATTACGCTCGGTTCGGAGTAACGTTTGCAGTCCTCGTAAGCGTTAGCGCTCATCTTGGCCAGGCGGTCCTGGTCGGTCAGCAGGCTGATGACTGCCTTGGCTAAACCGTCAATATCGCCGTTCTTGGTCAGCAAACCGTCCTGACCGTCAATGATGACGTCACTCGGTCCGTACTTGATGTCGTTGGCAATGGCCGGCAGCCCGTGGGCCTCCGCTTCCACCAGGGTGAGGGGCAGACCCTCAACCCGGCTCGGCAGGACCATTAGCTGGGCGTGGTCGTCAACGTCGGCAACGTCATTCGTGTAGCCCTTGAAGTGGACGCTGCTTTCGAGGCCGAGGTCCTTAACCTGCTTGCGGAGCTTCTTATCATAGTTATCGTTAGCGTAGCCCCACAGGTTGAGCTGGGCATCCGGCACGGCTTTTAGAACCTGTGGCCAGGCAGCAATAAGGTGTTCCTGCTGCTTTTCGGGGGAGAGCCGGGCGACGGTGACGACCTCGTGCTTGTGGCGTTTTTCGAACGGGACGTGCGGCCGGTTAAGAACATCGCTGGTAACAATTGGTCCCGGAACCCGGAAGACCGGGACGCCGGTCTTGGCATAACGAGCCTTAACATCGTCCTGCTGCTGAGGTGTCAAGGCGATTACCCCGTCCCAGTCGGTCAGGTGGTTGAGTCCCCATTCGTAGTTGAAGTTCAAGGTCGAGTGGAGGATGTCGTTGTTGTCGTTGACGTGGTCGTTATGCAATTGCATGTAACGGGGAACCCGGTGCTTCATGTGGAGGACGGACCAGCCAATTTCGTAAACCCGGTCGGTAACCAAGCCGACGGGACCGTCACCGCAGATTTCCTTATCCGTGACCAGCTGGTCGAGGAAGAAAGCCGTGAGGGCGTCGAAGCCGTTGAACTGGTAGTCGTGGCCCCGGAAGTCAAAGAGGTGGAAGCTCTTGGAGTCTTTGTCACGCTTGTCGGTCTGGTTGTTCACCTGTAAGGCTAATTTGCCAGCCGGGGTGAAGTAGTTCTCGGTCGTGACCTTGTTGGACCAGTCATAGAGGTGTTCGACGGAAACAAAGCCTCGGTTGTCGTACCAGGTCACCTTGAGGAGCTTGCCGAAGTGGTCGAAGTACTGGAGGTTGATGATGTGCTTCTTCTTATCGTTCCGCCGGCGGATGTACATGATTCGGTGACCATCACGGTAGTAGTTGTAGTTGATCCCGTCGGCCTGCCGTCGCCAGTTGGGGTCAATCTGAATGTCCTTGATGGTGACGTCCTTGGTAGGGACCTCGCGGGCGTCTTGGAAGTAGTCATACATGTTGACGAAGTCTTCGTCTTTAATTCCGGCAGCGCTAGTTACCATGTGGAGCTCGTTTGAGTACTGCCGAGTAACGATCTTTGCCGGTTCCTTGAAGTGTTCGAACAGGTGCAGACGCTGGATCTGGGCATGTTCGATTCCCGACATGTTGGTCTGAATGCCATCATTTAGAAAGAATAACATTTCAATATCTCCTTATATTTACTCATAATTGAGTTTATCACATCTGGGGGCTGGCTGCCGGTTCGACTCGGCGGGACTTCTGTTCTATAATTGAGATACAATCAAAATGGGGAAGTAGGTTTGTAGTATGAGTAGTACGGATGAACTTTTAAAAACTGCAGAAAAAAACCTTGCTGACGCCAAGCAGCAATACGAGCATGCCCAGCAGTCAGCAGAGGACGAGGAATCGCCACTGCTTGCGGTAATGAAGGCCAACTATGAAAATGCCCGCCGGAACCTGGCAAACGTCAAACAGATGGCTAAGTTGATGGCCCAACCAGTCGGTAAGGCAGCCGTCAAGCCAGCCGCTAAACCGGCATCGGCTACCTCGGCGCAGAAGAAGAAGGTAATTGACCCGAACGCGGTTAAGCTGCCAGGGAGCGCTGCCACGATATACTTCCCAACGACGGATGACTTTGTCAGTGGGAAGAATAATCAGGCCGCTCAAAAGGCCAGCCAGTGGCAGGCCGACGTGATCCGCAAGTCCAGCCAACAGGATGAAAAGCCGGACCGGGAAAAGAAGCCGGCGACCCCAAAGAAGGGTGCGGCTGATGATGACCAGGTCACCTTGACCCGTGAGCAGTACCGGAAGCAGTTGAAAAAGAAAAAGTAGAATTTAAAAGAGCAAGTCGGCAGGTTTCCTCACCGACTTGCTCTTTGAGCATTGTAGCGGCTTTTCACCACTAGCTATGTTATGATCAGGTCACCAAAGAGAAGGGGGCCTGTTCATGAACAGGGAAGAATTAAAGAAGAAACTTTCGCCAATTCAGTATGCCGTGACCCAGGAGGCGGCAACGGAGCGCCCGTTTACCGGAAAGTACGACCACTTCGCTGAGCCCGGCATCTACGTCGACGTAGTCAGTGGGGAGCCACTCTTCTCCTCGCTCGATAAGTACGATTCCGGCTGCGGCTGGCCGGCCTTTACTAAGCCGATTGCCAAGCGGGTAGTCAAAGAAAAACGCGACCAGTCCTTTGGTATGGAACGGACGGAGGTCCGCAGCCAAAAGGCCAACTCCCACCTCGGCCACGTTTTCACGGACGGACCCTTAGACCGGGGCGGCCTGCGTTACTGCATTAATTCGGCGGCCCTCCGCTTCATCCCCGCGGCCAAACTGGCGGAAGCCGGGTACGGGGAGTACCAATCACTATTTGAATAAGATAACAAAAGAAGCGACCGAAGAAAATCTTCTCCGGTCGCTTCTTTAATAATGAATAATTGCAATTAATAATTAGTGTTGAGGTTTACCCATAAACATCCCCGCGGCAGAGGCAATCAGGATTCCGAGAAAACTTACAACAGCAATTGCGTTACTTAAAGCTGACATCATGGTTAAACACCCTTTCATATTTTTTATATCATTTCTTTACACCCTTATTATAGCAACGATGGTGGGGATGAGAGATAATAATTGGGTAATTTTTCACTAAGCAAAGTGCTCATTTTGCTTACCATTCGCTTATATAAAATTAAGAAATCGCCCATCATTTTCTTTTTATTATTAAGCTAATCACTGAGCATACTTAATTTAATAAAGGCCAATGCTAACGAAGCGAAAGTCGGTCCAAAAAGATTGTTAAACACTGAGCATCAGCTTAAACGGACTTCGCTACGGGCCCAAGGAATCCGCCCATAAGGAAAACCGCCAGTGATCGTTAAGACCAGCTGACGGTTGGGTGCTTACTTAAAGAAATTAACAATGATGTCTTGGTAGGTTTGGATGGTTGCCAGGAAACTCGGAATGGTCGTAAACTCGTCCGTTTGGTGGGCCTCATTCCAGGCATCACTCCCGAGGACAATTACCGGCAGGTCAGGCCGGTCGACCGTGAAGACGCTGGCGTCCGTTGCCCCGTTGATGATGTCCGTCTTAACGGGGTGGGGGTAGTGCTGCTTGGCGGACTTGAGCGCCGACTGGACAAAGTCACTTGCCGGGTCCGTGCTGATGGGATGGTAGTCCCAGAAAATGTCCAGTTTCAACTGGTAGGGCGTCTCGCGGTTGATCTTATCGATCGCCGCGTTAAGCCGGTCGGCAACGGCCTGGTTATTAAAGGCCGCCGTTGGCCGGATGTTCCCCTCCAGTTTAGCGTGGTCGGGGATGGTGTTAATCTGGTCCCCACCTTCAATGACGGTCACACTGTGCTGGACTTTTCCTAAGTAAGGGTCCGCCGGGGCATCGTCAAAGAGGTGGCTCTCTGCTTCCACGTACTTTAACAGACCCGTGATAGCGTTGACACCGCGGTCAGGCATGGAGCTGTGGGCGGACTTCCCAGTGCTTTCAACCGAGTAGTTCAAACTTCCGGAGTGGGCGAAGACGACGTTGCCTCCGGTTGGTTCCCCGACCACCAGGGCGTCCAAGTCGTTAGCCACCCCTTGTTTGGCCAGGCGGAAGGCCCCGGGCGTCCCCAGTTCTTCACCAGCAGTGGCGATTAGTTTAACCGTGCCCGCTGGTAAGCGGTCGGCTTCCTTGAGCTTGATTAGCGCCAGAACCTGGGCGGCGAGGCCGCTCTTCATGTCGGCGGCGCCCCGTCCGTAGACCTTGTCGCCAACGATGCTACCGGCGAAGGGGTCATGGTGCCAGCTCGTGGGGTCACTGACGGCAACCGTATCCATGTGACCTGTCAGTCCCAGAATTCGTTTGTCCGTGCCCTCCCCGACTTGCGCGGTCAGGTCGGCCCGGCGGTCGCCGAATTCGTCAACCGTGGCGGTAATGCCGTGCGCCGCGAGTAGCTTTTGCAAGTACTTGGCCACCGCGACCTCGTTACCATTAGTGGAATGAATTTGAATCAAATCTTGTAATACCTTAACTTCTGGACTGGCTTCCATGAAAATTCTCCCTATACTATTAACAGTCTTGGTGGTTTAACTTCTTAGCGAGTAAGTCACCGATCACTTGGATGATCAGCACGAAGAGGAGGACCAGCAACGTTGCCACCAGGGTGACGTCGTTGTTGAAACGGTCGTAACCATATGAAATAGCGGTGTTACCTAAACCACCGGCACCAATTGCTCCGGCCATTGCGGTCAGGCTGACCAGGCTGATCAAGGAAACGGTGGAGACCCGGATCAGTTCGGAGCGGGATTCCCGCAGGTAGACGTCAAAGATGATGTCCTTGTTAGTGGAACCGATGGCCTGGGCGGCTTCAATTTTTCCCTGGTCAACACTCTTCAGTGCCACTTGCACTTGTCGTGCGTAGAAGGCGAAGAAACCGATGGACAGGGGCACCAGGGCAGCCGTGGTCCCAATCTGGGTACCAACGATTGCCTGGGTAACTGGCGCGATGAAGGCCAGCAGGATGATGAACGGGATGGCCCGGAAAACCGAGACAATCTTATCGCAGATGCTGTAGAGAACCTTGTTTTCCAAGATTCCACCGGGTTCGGTGACCACGAGGGCGATCCCGAAGATCAGACCAATCAGGCCCCCAATGATGGCCGGCCAAACGGTCATGTAGATGGTCTGAATAATGGAGGTTCCCCAGCCATTGTCACCGCCCCAGCCTAGTTGTACGACGTTTGGTAAAAAACTACTCATTCCAAATCCTCCTATCATCAATCTTGGTTACAGTAACTTTGTTATCTTCTAAGAACTTAACGGCCGCTTGCCGCTGCTGGTCGTCCCCCTTAACCACGACGAAGAGGGTACCGACTGGTTCACCGCCGAGGATTTCGATGTTCCCGTAAAGCATACTTGCTTCAACCCCGAGTTCCTTGTAGAGGGCGATGATAATTGACTTCGTGACGTTGTTGCCGTTGTAAACCAGCTGGAAGAGCTCCTCGTTGTCTGCCAGGTGGTCCAGGTTGAAGGCCTTCAGGGTGTCAACCGCGGCGAGGGAGCCCCCGACGAACTGGCGGGTCAACTCTTGTTGTGGTTGCAGGAAGACCTTTTGCAGTGGGCCCCGTTCGATGATCTGGCCGTGCTCCATGACGGCAATCTTGTTGGCAACCCGCTTGACGGCGTCCATCTCGTGGGTGATCAGGACAATGGTCAGGTCAAGCTTATCGTTTAGCTGCTTGAGCAGGTCGAGAATCTGGTTGGTGTTTTGGGGGTCCAGGGCCGAGGTGGCTTCGTCAGAAATCAAAATTTCTGGGTCGTTAGCCAGTGCCCGGGCGATGGAAACCCGCTGTTGTTCACCACCGGAGAGTTGGACGGGGTAGAAGTCTGCCTTGTCCTTGAGCCCGACCAGTTCGAGTAGTTCCAGGGCCTTCTTTTCCTGGGCATCGTCATCCAGTTTGCTATGCTTCAAGGCAAAGAGGACGTTTTCGATGACCGTCGTTTCGTTTAATAGGTTGAAGTGTTGGAAGATCATCCCGATGTTCCGCCGCTTCTCCTGGAGTTCCTTGTTGCTTAACTGCTGCTGGTGGTCCTTGAAGAAGGATTCACCGTCGATGGTGACGGAACCGTCCGTCGGCTTCTGCAGGAGGTTGATTGTCCGGACCAGGGTTGACTTTCCGGCGCCTGAGTAACCGACGATCCCGTAAATATCACCTTTTTCAATTGATAACGACACATCCTTGACGGCGTGGACAACTTCCTTGCCCTGCTTGAAAGTGACGTTAATGTTTGCCAAGTCAATAATTGGTTTCGCCATACTCGCTCCTCCTACTTGTTAAAATTCCGGTCCCATGCTGGTAATTCAGATGAACCGTAGTACTTCTTGATCAGGTGCTTGGTCTTTTCAGTTTGGTAAGCCTTAACAACGTCCTTGTAGGCCTTGTTGTTCTTGTCCTGCTTCTTAACAGCGATGATGTTGACCCATTGTGCGGAATCCTTGTTGAGTGGTTCAACGAAGATGGCCTTCTTGTAGTTCAGGCCGGCTGCTTGGGCGTAGTTGGTGTTGACCACGGCGGCGTCAACGTCGTCTAAAGTCCGGGCCGTTTGGTCAGCAGCAATTTCCTTGATCTTGATGTTCTTCTTGTTGTCAATGATGGAAGATGCTGTTGCCAGGTCAGTGCCCTTCTTAAGCTTGAAGAGACCGGCGTTCTTTAATGCGTAAAGGGCCCGGGATTCGTTAGTGGCGTCATTTGGTACCGCAATGGTTGCCCCGTCTGGCAGGTCCTTGATGTTCTTGTACTTGTTGGAGTAGACCCGGATTGGGGTGATGAAGGTATCACCGTCGGACACGATGTCAGTGTGGTGGGCCTTATTCCATGACTTCAAGAAGAGCTTGTGTTGGAAGGCGTTCAGGTCAACGTCACCGTTTTGCAGGGCCTTGTTTGGCTGGTTGTAGTCGGTGAACCGGCGGAACTTGACCGTGACCCCATACTTATCCTTGGCGGTCTTGGCGACGGAGTTCCAAATCTTATCGTCAGCCTTGGAACTAGCCATGATTCCGACCGTCACCGTCTTGGCAGCTTGTTGGTGGGGCCGAACAAAGCTGAAGTAACCGGCGATTAGGATCAAAACAACAACGACAGCCCAGATAATTGCGTTTCTTTTCTTTCTTCTCTTCATAGTAAATACTCCCTTTCAATCCTTATGAATAATTGCGATTAACCGAACGTTAGAACAGAAAAAGCACCCGTCCCAATCAGTAAAGGACGAGTGCTTCACGTTACCACCTTTGTTCGCTGGGCCATCGCTGACTCAGCCTCAGTGGGTCACTCTAACAAAACAATTAGAATTACCCAGCACGATTAACGTGTGCTAACCCGTTACCGGCTAATAATCACCGGTACCATTCCAGGCCCATCTTCGGTGCGGCCACTTACTGCTTTCCACCAACCAGCAGCTCTCTAGAAAGCTTGAGCACTTACTCTGCCTTTCAACATGTTTTAACGTTCAATTAATTTGTTGTCACTAATTATAATGACATTCTCATTTTTGTCAACAGCTTTTTTAATTTTTTATTTTAGTGGAAGCGGTATAATATAAAGTAAACTTAATGGGGATTGAAGTAGGTTTTATGAAAAAGCAAGCAGTAAAATTAGAAGATGTGGCGGCGGTCGCCGGGGTCTCAAAGACCACCGTTTCCCGGGTCCTTAACAACCGGGGTTACCTGAGCCAGGCAACAATTGATAAGGTCCATAAGGCAATGCAGGAGCTACACTACCGGCCCAATATCATTGCTCGCCAGCTTTACCAGCAGCGGACTAACCTGGTGGGCTTGGTCTTTCCAACCGTCGACAACCCGTTCTTTGGCCAGCTGGAAGCCTGCCTGGACCATGAACTGTACAAGCGGGGTTACCGGGTACTAATGGGGAACAGCCAGAATAACCCCGACCGTGAGCGGGCCTACCTTCGCCAACTACTGAACGGGCAGGTAGATGGCCTGATTGTTGGGGCCCACAACGAGGGTATTGAGCAGTATCGTAATATTCAGCTGCCGGTGGTTTCGATTGAACGATTGGTTTCTAAGGACATCCCGGTCGTGGCTGCGGACAACTATGCTGGCGGTGTCTTGGCGACCCAGCAGCTGCTAGATGATGGCTGCCAGCACATTATCCACACCAACTACCCGCATGGCCTAGCCTCGCCAAACATGGAACGGCGGCGGGCCTATGAGGAGCTGATGCGCAAGCACGACTTACCAATGTATACGTATGAGGTTAGTTTCGATAGTTCGACCGCGGAGAAGATCAAAATCTTCCACCGTCTCTTTGATGAGCACCCGGAAGTTGACGGGGTCTTCGCCGATAACGACACGAACGCCAGCCTGATTATGCAGGTGGCCCGGGAACGGGGCCGGCGAGTTCCCGAAGACCTCAAGGTGGTCGGCTTTGACGGGGCCAACATGACCCGGACACTCTTGCCGGAACTAACGACCATCCAGCAGCCCATCCAGCAGATGGCCACCGCGGCGGTCCAACTCCTCCAGGACCAGATTGATGGTAAGAAGACCACCAATTCAGTCCAGTTACCGGTTAAGCTGATTCACGGAACAACGGCATAACAAACAAGCTGGAAAAAAAGCATCAGAGTGCTCCGTATGGCTAGTATAGGGCGATCGTTGGCACGGTACGGGCCGGCGATTGTCCGTAATCAATGGACTTGCTTCGCGGCGCTAGACACTAGGAGCACGCTTCGACGCGGAGCAAGCCTATTTGGTTTTTCCGCGATTACTGTGTGATATTCGGAGAACTAAACGAGGCTGGTGAGAAAACAAGTTTTCTCCCAGCCTTATTTTGTTATCACTTCAAAAAAGTTAAAAAATTTTTTTACTAGTAAAAAGGCAAAAAGTGATGGCGGCAATCCCTTACTCTCCGAATGGAAGAGCGACCGCTTTTTGATATGGTAACCGCTTAACATGCCGTATTGTCAAACGTTTTCGTAGATGTTAACCGGTTGACAGATGAAAATGTAAGCCCTATCATAATAGTTGTCAAAAGGAAATAGACAAATTTCAAGGAGGCGTCGTGCAATGGCATTTAATAAGAGTCTTGCCGGTTATTTTGATGATATCGCACATGTGGGAATCCCAACTGATGATCTAAAGAAGACAATTGCTTTTTGGGAAAAGTTAGGTTTCAAGAAGCAAGGGGAATTCGACACTGATGACCAGGGACACCAAGTGGTCTTCATGAAGTTCGCCCACTTGATGCTTGAAATCTGGGACAGTGATGGTGCTGTTCACAAGACCGGGGCCATCAACCACATCTCACTGAACGTTGAAGATGCCGATGGTGCTTACAAGGCTGCTAAGGAAGAGGGCTTCAATATCAAGGAAGATGAAGTCCAACACCTTGACTACTGGAAGCACGGCATTAAGTACTTCAACATCGTGGGACCAAACGATGAAACCATTGAATTCTGTGAAGTTGTAAAGGGTTAAAAACCACCATCAATTTAAGGAGGAAAAAATCATGAAAGCATTAGTTATGACAGGTGTTAAGAAGTTAGAAGTCGAAAACGACTACAAGAAGCCAGAAGTTAAGCCAAATGAAGTCTTAGTCCACACCGCTTGGGCTGGTATTTGTGGGACTGATAAGGCCCTCTATAATGGTCTGCCAGGTTCCGCTGACGCTGTTCCACCGATTGTTTTAGGGCACGAAAACTCCGGTGTAATTGCCGCCGTTGGTAGCGATGTTCAAGACTTCAAGGTTGGTGACCGGGTAAGCGTTGACCCGAACATTTACTGCCACAAGTGCTTCTACTGCCGGACTTCTCGTCCCGAACTTTGTGAACACCTGGATGCCGTTGGTGTTACCCGTGATGGTGGCTTCGCTGAATTCTTCACTGCCCCTGAAGAAGTTGTTTACCACGTTCCGGACAATGTTTCCTTGGAAGCCGCTGCGGTTATTGAACCAATTTCCTGTGCTGCCCACGGTGTTGACCTGCTGGAAACTCACCCATACCAAACCGCTTTGATTATTGGTGATGGTTTCGAAGGTCAACTGATTGCCCAAATCCTGAAGTCCCGTGGTGTTAAGGAAGTTACCTTAGCCGGGACTGTTGATGAGAAGCTAGAAAACAACAAGAAGCACTTTGGCTTCAAGACCATCAACAACATCAAGGAACCAGACGCTATTAAGCCAGACAGCTACGACATTGTTGTTGAAGCCGTTGGTCTGCCAAAGACTCAGGAACAAGCCGTTGAAGCTGCTCGTCGTGGCGGCCAAGTTCTGATGTTCGGTGTTGGTAACCCTGACTCCGAATTTAAGGTTAATACTTACAAGGTTTACCAGAAGCAACTGCACATCCAAGGTTCCTTCATTAACCCATACACCTTCGAAGATTCAATCGCCCTGCTGCAATCCGGCGATGTTGACCCACTGCCACTGATTTCCAACGTTTTGGACTTCGCCCACGTTGAAGACTTCGTAAGTGGTAAGCTTGGTAACATTTCCAAGGCCATCGTTAAGGTTGCCGGCGAAGACGCCTAAACTTGAAAATAAAACTTAATTAACCGCTTTTACCTGGTGGGACCCCTTATTGGAGTCCCACCAGGTTTTTTTAAAATTCCCTGGTCAATGTGAACCTATTATGCTATATTAAAATCTAATGAGAAATAATCACATCTGAGATTAATGAAAGGGGTCTTAATAGTGACACGAAAGGTTGCCGTAATTGGGATGGGACACGTTGGTTCAACGGTGGCGCATTACATCGTTGCTAATGGTTTCGCTGACGACCTGGTTTTAATTGACACTAATGAAAAGAAGGTTAACGCCGATGCCTTGGACTTTGAGGACGCCATGGCTAACCTCCTTCACCACACCAACATTTACGTCAATGACTACGGACAATTAAAGGATACCGACGTCATCGTCTCTGCTCTGGGGAACATTAAGCTCCAGGACAACCCAGACGCCGACCGTTTTGCGGAACTTCCATTCACCCGGGACGCGGTGCCAAAGGTTGCCGAAAAGATTAAGGAGAGTGGCTTCAACGGCAAGATTGTTGCCATTACCAACCCCGTTGACGTTATCACCTCCATTTACCAATCCGTAACCGGCCTGCCAAAGAACCAAGTCATCGGTACCGGGACCCTGCTTGACTCCGCCCGGATGAAGCGCGCCGTGGCCAGTCGCCTTAACGTTGACCCCCGTTCCGTTGAGGGCTACAACCTTGGTGAACACGGGAACTCACAATTTACGGCCTGGTCCACGGTCCGTGTTCTGGAACAACCAATCACTGAACTGGCCAAGAAGCGCGGCTTAGACCTGGACGAACTGGACCACGAGGCCCGGATGGGGGGCTGGAAGGTCTTCTCCGGTAAGAAGTACACCAGTTACGGGGTCGCCACTGCGGCTGTTCGTCTGGTTAACACCATCCTTTCCGACGCCCACACCGTTATGCCGGTTTCCAACTTCCGTGAAGAATACGACTGCTACCTTTCATACCCCGCAGTTGTTGGCCGGAACGGGATTGAAGAACAAGTGCAACTCCACCTGACTGATGAAGAACTTGACAAGCTGCAGACCTCCGCTAACTTCATCAAGGAAAAGTACCAGGAAAGTCTGGAAGCCAACAAGAAGGCCTAAAACTAGCGCAGTAGGGTCGATAATGTTACACTAATCATTAAACACACGGAAAGTGGCGTCGTTCATTCGACACCGCTTTTCTTTTGTCTCACTACTGATGAAAGGAAATATTATCGATGACAAGAGAAGTGAAGAAAATCATTGCCGTGGTGATCTTCTGCGAATTCCTGATCTGCTTGGGGATGAGCCTGATTTTCCCGGTAATGCCGTTTATCAAGAATGAGTACCATTTTTCCGCCTTCGACATGGGGGTTATGTCGTCACTCTTTGCCTTTGTCCAGTTCGTCGCCTCCCCAGTGGTCGGACGAGTTTCCGACAAGATGGGCCGAAAGCCAATGCTGGTGTGGGGGCTGTTAATCTTCTCCTTAGCCGAATTCGTCTTTGCCCTGGCCAACCAGCTCTGGCTCTTCGACGTCTCCCGGGCGGTTGACGGCCTGTCGGCAGCGATGTTCGTGCCCACCTCGATGGCCTTGGCGGCGGACCTGACGAGCGTTAAGGACCGGGCCAAGGTAATCGGCTGGCTATCGGCGGCCTTTAGCGGGGGCCTGATCTTGGGACCCGGCCTCGGCGGCATCCTGGCTAACATTAATTACAAGTTTCCCTTCTGGGTTGCCGGCATCCTGGGCATCATCAGTACCCTCGTCGCCATGTCCTTGCTGCCGAGCGATCGCGACGAGCGCTTTAAGAGCACGACCGACAACCCGGAAGGCGACCTTCTGTCTGGTGGCTGGGCGCAGGTCAAAAAGCTCCTTTCCCCGGTGATGGTCACCCTGTTTCTGATGATCTTCATCATGGCATTTGGCCTGGCGGGCTTCGAGAGCATTTACAGCCTGTACGTTAACGAGGTCCACAACTTTGACCTCCAGTCCATCGCTTTAGTCCTGACTTTGAACGGGATCATCTCCCTGATCCTCCAGGTCTTCTTCTTTGACCGGATGGTACAATGGTGGGGTGAAATCCGGGTGATCCGCTACTGCTTCTTCGCCAGCGCCATCGGAACGGTCTTTGTTATTTACGACCACTCTCACTGGCAACTGATTGTGGCCACCCTGGTCGTCTTTGAGGCCTTTGACATGTTGCGGCCAGCAATCACGACCCTGCTGACGAAGATGAGTAGGGATAACCAGGGCTTGCTAAACGGGGTCAACATGTCGCTGACTAGTGTCGGCAACATCATCGGCCCGCTGATTTCGGGGGCCCTGCTGGACATCAACTACCAGTACCCGTACTGGATTGTCATCGTCTTCTTGATGGGATCGTTCATCATCACCTTTGGATTACAGCACTTACGGAAACAAAACGCATAAGGAGGGGACCCAATTGTGGGGAACATATTATTGATGGTAATTGTCGGCTTAGCGGTCGGTATCTTTGTGATCTCGCTTGGCGGCGGGGGCGGAGCAATCTACCTTGGTGTCTTGACAGCGATTTTTCAACTATCACCAGGGGCCGCAGCCGCGACGTCAATCGTCACCTCACTTCCGGCCCTGATCATGGGGTCCTGGTCCTACTACCGCCGCGGGCTGATTGACTTCAGCCTGGGCAACCGGATGATGATTGCCGCCATCCCTAGCATCTTCGTCGGCTTCTTCATCTCGCCATTCTTCCCGGAAAGGGTTTATAAAATCATCATTGGGGCAATCCTGGCCTTTCTCGGGGCCCAGCTGATTTACAAGGTCTACCGGCAGACTGACAGTAAAAAGGAAGGCCGGATGTCGGCTAAAACCGCGAGTGTCCTCTACGGCATTATGGGGGGCCTGATGGTTGGTATCGCTGGCCTAAGTGGTGGGGGCCCAATCACTACCGGTCTCCTTCTTTTGGGGGCCTCGATGGCCGAAGCGGCCGCTACCTCATCCTACGTTTTAGTGGGGATGTCAATTGTCGGCGCCCTCCTGCACATCAGCGGGGGCAACATTGATTGGCACGCCGCGGGCGGCCTAATTGCTGGTTCACTGGTGGGGGCCTTCTTGGCGCCGCCGGTGGTCCTGTGGATGACGGCCAAGCCGAACCGGGCCCGGATTGTTAAGCTCTTCATGGGCGTCTTTATCATCGTGATGGGGGTTCGGACAGCCTTATAACAAAAAGAAGACCACGGTCAAGAAAATTCTCGACCGTGGTCTTTTTAGGATCTTGATTAATTAATGATGTACTTAATCGTCGTTCCCTTAATTGCCGCAATCGCGTTGTTGGCCACAATCTTGCCCATTGCATCCCGGGCTTCGATTGAGGCGTTTCCGATATGGGGCGTCAAGATAACGTTACTAAGCTTTTTGTACTGGTCATCGACTTCTGGTTCCCGCTCGTAAACATCGAGCGCTGCACCGGCAATGTCCTTCTTTTGCAATGCCGTAAGGACGGCCGCTTCATTAATGACGGGGCCCCGGGCACAGTTGATGAGGACGGCGGTCTTCTTCATCTCCGCCAGCTGGGCGCTATCGATCATGTGGTGCGTTTCATCAGTGAGTGGGCAGTGCAGGGTAACCACGTCGGCCTGCTTGAGCAATTCGTCCAGGCTGACATAGTCTGCGGAACAGGCGGCCTCAACCGCTGGGCTTGCTTGGTGCCGTTGGGTGTAAATGACCTTCATGTTAAAGGCGTGCATCCGCTTGGCAACCGCCTGGCCAATGCTCCCCAGGCCGACAATGCCGAGGGTCTTACCGGCGAGTTCGGGACCGAGGAAGAAGAGCGGTGCCCAGCCATCAAAGCCGATTGTCCGCATCCGGTGGTCACCCTCAACAATCCGCCGCATCAGGGCAATCATTAAGCCGCAGGCAACTTCCGCCGTAGCGGTTGATGAAACAAACGGGGTATTTGTAACATCGATTCCCTTTTCGCGGGCGTACTTAACGTCAATGTTATTGAAGCCGGCCCCGAAGTTAGCAATCAATTTGAGCTGGGGAGCAGCATCAATAACCACCTTGTTGACCTGGGTAGAGAGCGGGGTGATGAGAACTTGACAGTCAGCAACGTGCTTGATCAATTCATCGGTGGTGATCAAACCGTCACCATCGTAAACCGCAAAGTCAATTCCCGCCTTCTGCAAAAGCTCCGTTGCAACCGTTGGCAGTTTTGCTGATAGATATACTTTAGCCATAATCTTCGCCTTCCTAAATAATTATCAAGTATGTGAGTATTATCAAGTATGTAAGCGCTAACAGCTTTATTATAGTTCTTTTTCAGATAAAGGAGAAGATTGGCGGATAAACTTCCTAAATCACGTTTTGTTGTCCGGTTACGCAAATGGGAAGCAGCGGGCAATCGTTACAGCGGGGATTTTTCGCCATACACCGGTAGCGCCCCCAGAAAATCATGCTGTGGTGGGCGTCCAGCCACTTTTCTTTGGGAACGGCCTCCCGCAATCGCTTCTCAATCGCCAAAACGGTGGCCTTGGGTGGGACCATTGCTAGCCGACGGGCCACCCGGCTAACGTGGGTGTCGACTGGGAAGGCGGGGATGGCGAAGCACTCGGCCATCACGACGTTGGCCACCTTACGGCCGACCCCGGGCAGGGAGGTCAGCTCCTTCAGGGTTCGGGGAACTTTACCATTAAAATCGGTGACCAGCTTCCGTGAACAGTTGACCAGGTACTTGGCCTTGTTGTGGTAGAGGCCCAGCCGTTTGATGTAGGGCTCGACATCAACTGGTTCGGCAGCCGCCAGGTCCTGGGGAGTTGGAAAGCGGTCAAACAGGGCCGGCGTCAGGTTATTGACGGACTGGTCAGTTGACTGGGCACTGAGGATGACGGCCAAAAGGAAGTGGAAGTGGGTGTCGGCATAGAGGGTAGTCCCGGCATCAGGGTACTCGCGCCGCATTGTCTTAATTGCGTCATAGATTTCTTGATTGTTAAGCATTAAAAATCACTCCAAACGAACTAACTAGTCCTAGTTTACCCCTCAAATTAGTGAATTATTAGTGATTTTCCCAATGAAAATTTAATTTTTATTCATTGGGGCCTGGTTGCCGGTCTGCCGGGCTTCCGCAAAATATTATTAGGACCCTGCTATTAAGCTAAAAGGCTTACAAATAAAATTAATATTTGACCATAAGAAGAACGGTTGGTAAAATAAATTAAAGCTTTTCTTATAATTCTAATATATTTTTAATTAAGGGAGGAAGAGTCATGAGTTTTTGGAAAACAATCACGCGAAAAGAAGACCCGCGCGTTTACGAAAATAAAGATGGCCACTTGGTGCGATCATTAAAGGTTCGGGACTTCCTCGCCCTCGGTGTGGGGACGATTGTGTCGGCTTCCATTTTTACTCTTCCTGGTGAAGTGGCAGCGATGCATACGGGGCCAGCGGTAGCTATCTCATTCGTCGTTGCTGCCGTTGTTGCCGGTCTGGTGGCATTTGCTTACGCTGAAATGGCGGCGGCCATGCCATTTGCCGGGTCCGCGTATTCTTGGATTAACGTTGTCTTTGGGGAGTTCTTCGGCTGGATCGCCGGATGGGCCCTGCTAGCAGAATATTTTATTGCCTTAGCCTTCGTTGGAGCCGGGCTCTCGGCCAACTTACGGGCCCTGCTCGCCCCGGCGGGAATCAAGCTGCCGGCGTCTTTATCCAACGCTTTTGGGACTGAAGGTGGGGTCGTTGACCTGATCTCAGTTGTTGTTATTGCCCTGGTGGCAATCTTGATTGCCCACGGGGCTTCTAAGGCGGCCCGGGTGGAAACTCTCTTGGTCTGTTTAAAGGTTTTCGCCATCCTGCTCTTCGTTGTTGTGGGGTTGACCGCTATTAAGACCAGCAACTACGTACCATTTATCCCGAAGTACCACGAAACGGCTAACGGTCCGTTTGGTGGCTGGCAAGGAATCTATGCCGGGGTTTCGATGATTTTCCTCTCCTACATCGGTTTTGATTCTATTGCCGCTAACTCGGCAGAAGCCATCAACCCACAAAAGACAATGCCGCGGGGGATCCTGGGTTCCCTGCTGATTGCTGTGGTCCTCTTCGTTTCCGTTGCCATGGTTCTGATGGGGGTTCTTCCGTACAGTAAGTACGCTAACAGCGCCGAACCAGTTGGGTTAGCACTGCGGGCTGCTGGTCACGGTGGCGTGGCCGTGGTTGTTCAGTCAATCGCCGTTGTGGGGATGTTTACCGCCCTGATTGGGATGAGCTTGGCCGGTTCCCGGTTGATTTACTCATTCGGCCGTGACGGAATGTTGCCAAAATGGATTGGTAAATTGGATAAGGCTGGCCGGCCAAACCGGGCCCTCTGGACACTGACGATTGTGACCATTGTGATTGCGGCCTTCTTCCCGTTTGCCTTCTTATCCCAGCTGGTTTCTGCAGGGACTCTGATTGCCTTCATGTTCGTATCCCTGGGGATTTACGCCCTGCGGAAGCGAGAAGGTAAGGACATCGCGGATCCATCCTTTAAGATGCCGTTCTACCCAGTGATGCCCGCACTTGGCTTCCTGGCCGCCCTGTTTGTGTTCATGGGGCTGGATTACCAGGCCAAGCTGTATGCCGGAATTTGGTTCGTCCTCGGGCTAATCATCTACTTTAGCTACGGGGTCCGGCACTCCTTCCTGGCAAAGAAAAATAAGAAGTAATTACTGAATAAGGACAAAGCGACCGGTGGGGAGATCCTCCACGGTCGCTTTTTTGCGCGCCGCCTTGCCTTGGTGAATTGATCTCGGTTATAATTTAAGTGCCGTCTTAGCTCAGATAGGTAGAGCACATCCATGGTAAGGGTGACACGGCAGTTCAACTCTGCCAGACGGCTCTAGTGAAATGGGAGGACGCTGATATAAGGGCGTTCCTCTTTTTTTATCCTAAAAAAGCGCCCCACCCCCGGGTAAAGGGGATGGAGCGCCAGGGTCACTACCTGAGCAACCACTTAATTAGGTGTTTAACGTGCTTACTAGGCACAATGATAATGATTAGCCAAATATGGCCCATGGGGTTCACCCCCAGTTGCACTTACAATTTGGGATTGGTAGTCCCGGAGTGCTTACTCATTGTATCATACTAATTTCATGCTATAATATAACTATGATAATGATTAGCCGGAGTGCAAAATGGAATCAGTTGGTTACTTATTCCGAACCGGTTGGGGCGCTTAATAGGCGTCCTTTTTTATTGGTGAAAAAAGACGGTGAACAGAACGTTCATCGTCGGCCTTGCCTGTTAGTGAAAAATAGTTTTCCCACAGCTTTCCCACAGTTTCAATTTTCAATGCTTTTTAACCATGAATAAAGGTGTTTTAAACGCTGATATTAAAGGAATTAAGAGCCGTTGTTAACCTTTAAAAAGGATTGTAACTCTGCCAGACGGCTCTAGTGAAATGGGAGGATGCTGATATAAGGGTGTTTCTCTTTTTTTAATCCCCGGAATGTCAATTTAAATTAGAAATTGGTCATCTGTAATATACTTCATGAATACTTCCAAAGGTGTTTGATAATT
>NZ_CANCWN010000034.1:0-18722 GCF_947381485.1 Limosilactobacillus avium
ACTTTTGTTTGTGGTTATTCAAAAGTCTATCACAAATGACTTTTTTATTTTTCTAACTTAATTTTACAAACCGCGACAAAAAATGCCTAAAATCCCCGTTATTAAAGGATTTTAGGCATTATCCTAGTGACTAATTTTTACTAATTTAGGAGTTGTGGACTGTTTGTCCTTAACTTTGATCGTAATCTGACCCTGGTGCGCGCCCACGGTAACGGTGTCACCGCTAGCAATTTGGCCATCAATCAGTGCCGTGCTGAGGTCGTCTTCAATCTTATCCTGGATGGCCCGCCGTAATGGCCGGGCCCCATATTCGGGGTCATAGCCAACGGTTGCAATCAAATCAACTGCTGCAGGAGTAACCCGGAGTTTGATTCCTTGTTCTGCTACCCGGTCACGGAGCTCATTGGTCATCAACTTGACGATTTGGTGTAACTCATTCTTGTTCAGGGAATGGAAGATAATCGTCTCGTCAATCCGGTTCAAAAATTCTGGCCGGAAGTGGAGCTTCAGTTGCTGGCGAATTGCGGCTGCCATTGCGTTGTAGTCTTGACTGATGTCCTTGGCCCCAAAGCCGACTTCCTTCTCGTCCTGGAGCTGGGTGGCCCCCAGGTTAGAAGTCATGATAATGATGGTGTTGCGGAAGTCAACCCGCCGGCCCTTTGAATCCGTCAGGTAGCCATCGTCCAGGACCTGCAGGAGGAGGTTGAAGACATCAGGGTGCGCCTTTTCTGCTTCATCGAGCAGGACAAACGAGTACGGGTGCTGACGAACCTTCTCGGTTAACTGGCCACCCTCGTCGTAACCAACGTAACCAGGGGCAGCCCCAATCAACCGGCTAGTGCTGTACTTTTCCATGTACTCGGACATGTCAATTCGGATCATGTTATCTTCGGAGCCAAACATTGCCTCACCCAGGGCCTTGGCTAGTTCAGTCTTCCCCACCCCGGTTGGCCCCAGGAACATGAAGGAGCCAATTGGCCGGTTAGGATTCTTCAAGCCGCTCCGGGCCCGCCGGATGGCCTTGGCAACAGCGTCAACGGCCTCGTCTTGGCCAATTACCCGCTTGTGAAGGACCTTTTCGAGGTTAATCAAGCGGTCACTTTCACTCCGTTTAAGCTGCGTCAGTGGAACGCCAGTCCATTCAGCAACAATTTTGGCGACATCTTCGCCAGTGACCTTAAGACGGTAATGCTGCTGACCGTTGTCTTGCTGGTTCAGCTTAGCACGAAGGGTGAGTTCCTTTTCGCGCAAGGCCGCGGCCTTATCAAAGTCCTGTTCCTCGATTGCGTCCTCTTTTTGAGCCTGGAGGTCAGTGATCTGGTCCGCTAAAGATGGCTGGTGCTGCTTATTTTCCTCTGCATTGATCCGCACCATAGCCGCCGACTCGTCCATCAAGTCAATTGCCTTATCCGGCAGGAAACGGTCAGAAATATAACGGTCGGAAAGTTTAACGGCCTGCTCCAGCGCATCATCAGTGATCTTGGCATGGTGGTGGGCTTCATAGCGGGGCCGTAAGCCCTTCAGAATTGCCAGCGAATCTTCTGGGGTTGGTTCATCAACCTGGACAGTTGCAAACCGCCGTTCCAAAGCCGCATCAGATTCAATGTACTTTTGGTATTCATCGAGGGTCGTTGCCCCAATTGTTTGGAGTTCACCCCGGGCCAGCGCCGGTTTAAGAATATTGGAAGCGTCAATCGCTCCCTCAGCACCACCGGCCCCGATAAGGGTGTGTAATTCATCAATAAAGAGGATGACGTGGCCGTCCGCCTGAATTTCATCGATGACCTTTTTAAGACGGTTTTCGAATTCACCACGGTATTTGGTTCCGGCAACCAGTGAACCCATATCCAAAACCATCAGCCGCTTATTAGCCAGTTCGGACGGGACCAGGCCCTTGACCATCCGCTGGGCGAGCCCTTCGGCAATTGCGGTCTTACCAACCCCTGGTTCACCGATCAGGACCGGGTTGTTCTTTGTCCGCCGGCTGAGGATCTGTTCGGTCCGTTTGATTTCCTTATTCCTACCAACGACGGGATCCAACTTATCGTCGCGGGCCATGGCAGTCAGGTCACGGGCCAACTTATCGAGGGTTGGCGTTCCACTCTTGCGGTTGGCAGCCGCAGCCCGGTTTCGGCCAGCCTGGTGAAGCTGACTCTCCGCTACGCCCAGCCGCCGAAGGGTTACTTTACGAACCTGACGAGGTAAAACGTCAAGGCTGTACAAAATTCGTGATGACAGGACACTCTCGTCCGCAATCAGCGCCAGCAGGATGTGTTCGGTCCCAATCTTTAGGGCGTGCATCTGCTGAGCCTCTTGGCCGGCAAGGTTTAGAACCTGCTTGGCCTTTGGGGAGTACGGAAGGTAGTCAGCCGGACCCAACTGGTCGAGGGTGCCATAACCAATCAGGCGTTCAATTTCTTCACGGATATCGTCGCTGGTAATTGAGAATTGTTCAAAAATTTTGTTAGCAATGCCATCCTTGTCCATTGCAAGGGCTAATAGAAGGTGTTCTGTTCCTACTGCTTGGTGTTTAAAGTATTTAGCCTGCTCATGAGCAATCATTAAAACATGTTTGGCACTTGGGGTAAACATGTTATCCATTAGCAATCATCCCTTCTAACTTTCATACCGTAACCGGTTTAACAGTGAAATCAATACTCTCGCTCTCAGTTGGGCCTCAACAGTCGTGTTACCAACGTCTAAGGTCTGCTTAGAAAGGGCCACCAACATCAGGTCCCCTTCCCGCTGTGTAATTACCTTTTCGTCGTAGAGCGTCTGGACAATGGCAAAGGCGTCCCGTTCACGAATTGAGTCGCCAATTGCTTGGATTAACGAGTTTAACACGTCAACGTTATCAAGTAAATTAACCCGCTCAATCCGGATGTAGCCGCCGCCCCCACGCTTACTCTTCACCAGGTAACCGTTCTGAATGGTAAACCGGGTCTTAATCACGTAGTTAATCTGTGAGGGGACCACGTCAAAATGGTTAGCAATCTCTGACCGACGAATCTCAATCTGGGCAGAGTTGCCGAGAATTTCTTTTAAATATGCTTCAATCACATCCGAAATGCTCTTATTTTCCATTTGTTCACCCTCCATTTACTGACTAATCTTGACCATTATTTTATCATAAGTCACCCTTTTTTCCCATCCAAAACGCTTAACGCTTAAAGAAAAAGAGACCGGCAACGCCAGTCTCTTTTGAAAGTCACACATAACAGACCACATCGTCGGGCATGAACAATGGCCGAGCCGTGCCCTGTCAACCATCATTCTGAGTCCAGTCCATGTAGCTGTTATGTGTTTTCTTATTTATAGATTAATCGATGTTAAGCGTGATGCTTACTTTTCGAGGGAGAAGTCAACAACGTTCCGACCAACAACCTTGTTGTCCTTCAGTTCTTGAATCATGTCGTTGATTTCAGAAAGCTTCCGGGTGTGAACGATTGGGTGAACCTTACCTTCAGCACCGAATTGGAAACATTCAGCCAGGTCTTGACGGGTACCAACCAAGGAACCAGCAACGATAATCCCATCAAGAACGGTCTTAGCGATGTTCAGCTTCATGTCACCCTGTGGAAGGGCAACCGCAACTAAGCGGCCGTCTGGACGAAGGGAGTTGACAGCTTGGTCGAAGGCAGCGGTAGTAACAGCAGTAACAACTGCGGCGTGAACACCGCCAACCTTTTCTTGAATTTGTTCATCAACGTTGTTGTCGTGACGGTTGATGCAGATTTCAGCACCGTTTTCCTTAGCGGCCTTCAGCTTGTCTTCGTTACCATCAACGGCGATAACGTGAGCGCCAAAGACGTTGTGGGCAAATTGAATACCAAGGTTACCAAGGCCACCAGCACCAACGATTGATACCCATTGACCAGGCTTGATGTCAGCAACCTTCAGGGCCTTGTACATGGTAACACCGGCACAAGTCAGGGAAGTAGCTTCAACAGGGTCCAGACCTTCTGGAACCTTAACAGCGTAGTCAGCTGGAACGATACATTGTTGAGCCATTGCACCGTCGGCAGTGTAACCAGCGTTCAGGACGTTACGGCAAAGAGTTTCACGACCAGTCAGGCAGTATTCACAGTGGCCACAGCCCTTGAAGAACCAAGCGATTGATACCCGGTCCCCAACCTTCAAACTAGTAACGCCAGGAGCAACCTTGGATACACGGCCAACACCTTCGTGACCAATGATCCGACCAGGCTTCTTACCGAAGTCACCGGCAGCACAGTGCAGGTCAGTGTGACAAAGACCACAGTATTCCATGTCAACTAAAGCTTCACCAGGCTTCAAATCACGAAGCTTAACATCCTTAACAGTAACGTATCCATCTACTGGATCATTAATAACAGCAGCTTTCATAAGCTAAGATCTCCTTCTCAAAGACATGTTATATTTTTCACAATTATTATGATATCAGAATCAGTTAATTTTTTAAAGCCCGTTTTGAATAATTTTATTAACTGCAATCAAACCATTTCCTATTAAATCGGCAATGACAGCGTTGTTATAACATTTAGGTAAGTTAAACCAATTATAAAAAAATTATTATATCATTGATAAAAAGTAACTAAATTGCGAATACCGTCACAATTATTTAACCAGTTGCTTGGGAATACCCTGCCCAGCACCTACCTTCCAACGTCGTATAGTTGGCGCAGTGTCTTGCGGTCGTTATGCGTAATCCCCGTCCGGATATTGCGGGGAATCATCACGCTGTGCATGTATTCAGGGGCGTGGGCTAGCCCCAATGCATGACCCAATTCGTGTTCGGCAACCTCCGTCCGAAAAGAACGACTGGCGTAGTCCAGGTGGCTGGCATCCAGGGTTGATCGGGCTTGAATCAAGGCATGTGTATCAGGGTTATACTCCGTATTCGTCGACCCCAATTGGGCAGAAACGTAGCCAACCCCTGGAGCGGCCCCATTATTAGAAAGGGAGCCGTCACGGGCAATAATGTCGGCTTGTCCCTCGCTGGAACACCACTTAATGTGCACAGCCCCGGTACGGTTCCAAGCCTTGACCGCCCCTTTAAAGGCCTGCTGGATAGGCCGGTCCGAAGTATCCATATAAATCTTTAGCTTACGCGTCGGCCACCGGTAGTTTTCAATCGGGGTCGGTGTATTGGTGGGTAAGTAAAGGCGGTGTTTGCTAGCCCGAACTGCCTGGGACGAATCGTCATACGTGGAAAGTTGACCATCGTCGGGAGTGTTGAAGACGGATGGCTGCCCCGCCGTTGGGATGCCGTCTGCCGCAACATGCAGTGGCGAAACCAGCATTCCCACCAGGATGCTGACAATTATCAATAGACGCTTTTTCATCAACTTTCTCCTCCCTATTACAATAGTTTAATCAGATTAATAATTTTAAAGTTACAAATTACTTAATATTTTGCCCCTATTTTGTAATATTTTTTAATAGTAAAATAATCCAATTTACACACAAATGACCAATTAAACTGATGTGATAGATATGTTCGGTTTTTCTAACCGTAGAATGAAGGGAAGGTCTTATTTATGGCAAATCGACTAAGTAATAAAGTGGCATTAATTACTGGGGCAGCTAGCGGGCAGGGAGCTGCTGAAACAGAGCTCTTTATTAAAGAGGGTGCCAAGGTGATTGCAACCGACATTAATACTAAGCTCCTCAACCAGCGGGCCGAAACTTTATCTAAACAATACGGCGACGTTATTTTACCATTAGAACTCGACGTTACCAAAGAAGATGACTGGGCTGCTGCCGTTAAGGAAGGCATTAAGAAGTTCGGTAAGATTGATATCCTGGTAAACAACGCCGGGATTGGGGTGACCGATAGCACTTCCGGGCTCACTGACTCCACCGTGGCTGATTGGTACAAGTTCATGAACACCAACGCCATGGCCCACTTTTTGGGGATGAAACACGTTGTTCCCCAAATGAAGGAAAACGGTGGTGGTTCCATCATCAACATTTCCTCCCTTGCCAGTGTGCAAGGGATCGCGGGGGCCTCACCTTACACTGCCTCCAAGGGGGCGTCACGTGCCTTTACCAAGGGAGCTGCCCGCGACCTCGGTAAATACAATATTCGGGTTAACTCCGTCCTGCCCGGCTGGATTGTTACCCCAATGATGCAGGCATTTACCCTTAACAAGAAAATGCTTGATTCATTGATTGAAGGGATTCCGCTCGGCCACCTTGGTGATCCAGAAGACGTTGCCTACCCGGTCCTCTTCTTAGCCAGTGACGAAGCCAAGTACGTTAACGGTGCAGAATTGATCGTTGATGGTGGCCAGTCCGTCCGGGGCTAGTTGAGTAAATATAAATCATACTATAACGCGGTCGTTAGTGTTCAAATCATCGAACACTAACGACCGCTTTTTCTAGTGCCTGCTTGCCTTAATCAACCGGGCAACATTTTCTGCCGTCTGCGCAATGTCTACCGGGGCATCTTCCAACGCCCGTTCGAGGGGTTTAGCTCCCGCCGGTGTAGCAAAGATTGCGTCAATTGCGTCTGCCGTGTAGAGGCTCTCAACACCCTTACCAATATTCCCCGCCAGAACAATCACCGGTGCCTGGGGTGCGACCGCCTTGCAGGCCTTGGCAACGCCATACGGGGTCTTACCAAACTTGGTTTGGAAGTCAATTTCCCCCTCACCGGTGAAGACAAAGTCCGCGCCGGCAGCCTTTTCTTGGAGTCTGCTGGCCGCAATAACCAGGTCAACACCGTGTTGCATCTGGGCATTAGTAAATGCCAGCAGGCCAGCGCCCAGGCCACCAGCCGCCCCAGCACCGGCAAACTTCTCAACCACCTTGCCGGTATCACGGGTAATCACCGCGGCATAGTGGTGAAGGTTGCTGTCAAGAATCTTAACCATCTCTGGGGTGGCACCCTTTTGCGGGCCAAAGACGGGTGCCGCACCGTCAGGACCCGTTAACGGGTTCGTAACGTCAGAGGCAATTGCAATTGTGGTGTGGGCAATTCGCGGGTCAACTTGGGAAACATCAATCCGGGCGAGGTCAGCAAGGGCCCCACCACCGAAGCCGATTGGCTGGCCATCAGCCTTTAAGAGACGGGCCCCCAGTGCCTGGGCCATTCCGGCACCGCCATCAACGGTTGCACTTCCCCCAATCCCGATGATAATTTTCTTGGCTCCCTGGTTAATGGCATCAAGGATCAACTCACCGGTCCCATAGGTTGTCGCCACCAGGGGGTTAGCGGTTTGGTCATTAATGAACTGAATTCCACTAGCTGCGGCCATTTCAATTACCGCTGTTTTACCATCCCCCAGGATGCCGTAATACGCATCGACTAGTTGGTTGAGGGGGTTATGTACCCGGGCGGTGACCAGCTTACCGGCCGTTGCATCGACGAGGGATTGGACCGTCCCCTCACCACCATCCGCCATCGGGACGAGGACGTATTCGGCATTTGGAAAGACGCGCTTGATCCCCGTAGCCATCGTCTTAGCGGCCTCCTTGGCGGTTAAGCCACCCTTAAATGAATCTGGAGCAATTACAAACTTCATGGTGTATTCCTTCTCTTGCTATATGTAATGCATGGACCTGTGCAAAACGTCTTTCAGCCGATCTTTTCCAATGCTTCTTCAAAAATCGGCAACCATTTCTCCCGGTAGCCGGCCCGGGTTGGGTGAATTTGGTCGGCCATGTATAGGGAAGCCGTGCCGTGCGGGACTTGCTCATCATGGTAAAGGTCAATGATATTAAACTGCCACTTTGCCTGTAACTCAAAGAGGCGGTCAACCATTTGCCCGTAAAGCTGGTTGTCGTAACGGGGGTTGGTGTAAACAAAAACCGGCACGTGCCAAGTCTTTCTTACATAGTCAAGGATATCCTCGATGGCTCCCGTGATGGTCTTAACATCGTAATGACCATCCTGACTGACTTTCCCCAGCAGGCCAGCCGTTCCCTTGGCGTCGTTAGTGGATAGTTGGAGGACAAAAGCATCTAACTCTGCTGACCGGTCAATCTTTTGCAGGCGCGCAACATAGGAGTCATGGGGAAAGTAGGTATCCTTATCCACCAGTGTGGTTCCCGAGACAGCTTCTTTAATCGCCACTACGCCATCCTTCTTGACCAGGTAGTCCACAAATGATTCGCCCAGCGCGCCGTAGCCAAAGGTCACCGAGCTGCCCAGAAAGGCAATTTGCTTCCCCAACAAAGGTGACGGTGAGGCTTTAGTTGCGTTGACACCGTACTTTGCGGCATTGCCAGGAAGGCGACGCAGGTGTTCTAAGGCCTGGGTGAACTGGGGACGGTTGAACCGGGACAAATCTTCTTTAATCTCATCTAGAGCGTCCTGTGATAGTTCGTTTTCAGTTTGTAATTTCTCTAAGATATTTTCCATTTGTTAACCTCTTTAGTTATGGTAGCAACCCCGCTACCTTGTCACCCAGGGTCGGATAGATTGCCATCACCTTTTCCCGGTATTCCGCGCCGGTAACCTCTAGCCCAATGATTGGCAGAAAGTTATTAATATCATCGGCTGCATAATCACCGACTTCACTGGCACCAACCAGCCGCTGGTCCTTAAACACCAGCGTCAAGGCGCTGACCTGGTCATTTTGCCCGGCGTATAAGCTCCCGTATTTGAGGGGAACCGTTTTGACCTGGTAGCCAGCATCGTCAGCAACCTCATCGGCGTTTACCCCGGCCCGGGCAACTTCAGGGAAGGTGAAGGCCGCCTGGCCAATTGTTGGGTAGACAATCGCCTGTTTAGTCTCCCCGGTGAGGTAGTCAAAGAGGTATTGCCCCTCAAACTCAGCCACCGGTGTTAACTTAGGCTGCTTACGGCTCACCACATCCCCGATAGCGTAAACCCCGTCGACGGTGGTCATCATGTGCCCGTCAACGTGGATTCCGTGACGGTCGTACTCTATTCCCGTGTTCTCCAAAGCTAGTTTGTCAACGTTCGGGCGGCGCCCCGTCGCATCAAGGACGTAGTCGGTTGGGACCGGCCCCTGGTCGGTGGCAACTGTCAGGCCATCCGAAGTTTTCTGGACCGCCTGGGTATTAGCATTGAAGATAAACTTGATTCCCCGCTCCTGCATTGCCTTGACAAGTGTCTTGTCTTCGGCAGCGGTGAATTCGCGCAGGACCCGGTCAGAGTGAACAATGATGGTAACATCAGCGCCCGCTGCCGCAACCAGTGTTGCCAATTCAAGGCCGACAAAGCCCGCCCCAATGACCGTGACCCGCTGGGGAAGCTTCTTGAGTGAAAGGAGGTCATAGTTAGTGTGGAGGTACTCCTTGCCGGGAATATCCAGAATGTTGGGTGTCTGCCCGGTGGCGATGATAATATGATCAGCCTGATACTGGTGACCATTGACCATCACGGTGTGGTTATCAACGAAGTGGGCGTAACCATCCTCAACGTCGTGGCTTTTCTTTATAATCTCCCGGGTTTCAGCTGGCCAGGGATCAAAGCGGTTGAGCTTGGTCTGCATCAGGGCCTGCCAGTCCAATGTAGCGGGCTGGCTGATGCCGTGACCAAGGAGTTGCTGAGATTGGAGGACGGTCCGGGCCGCCCCTTCGAGGAAAATCTTCGGCTCACAGCCGTAGTTAGGGCAGGTGCCACCGTATTCAAACCCCTCAATGACCAACACTTGGTGATTGGTGTTAGCCAACAGGTTGGCCGTTTTGTAGGCGGCCGGGCCGGACCCAATTAATATCTCGTCATACTTCTTCATTGCTAATCCCTCCTGAATCTTATCTGATTAGGTCCAGTGTAGCCTAGATTGCTTTGCCAGTACAAAGTTTTGCTCCCCTAATAAATAAAAATCCTGCCATATCAGTGATACAGCAGGCTTCTAATAGTGGTTCATCGGTTTCCTAGTTCCCAGAAGGCGAGGGCCGAAGCGGCCGCAACGTTTAAAGAATCAACGCCTGGGGCCATCGGAATCTTAATTGTAAAGTCACTCTGGTCAATTGTCTTTTCCCTGAGGCCGGGGCCTTCCGAACCAAGGATAATGGCTAGTTTATCCACCCGGCCCAGCTGAGGATCGTCAATGTCAACGGTATTGTGACGCAACGCCATCGCTGCCGTTTGGTAACCAAGCTGGTGAAGGAGGTCAATTCCTCTTGATTGCCAGGTCTTGGCATCAACGTAAGTCCATGGCACCTGGAAAACCGTTCCCATAGCCACACGGGAGGCCCGCCGGTAAAGCGGGTCGGCGGAATCACTCGTTACGATGACCCCGTCTATTCCCAACGCCGCCGCAGAGCGAAAGATTGCCCCGATATTGACGGGATTAACAACGCTTTCCAGGACCGCAATCCGGGGATGGGTCGGCATTGTTGCCAAGAAGCTGGGCAAGTCCGGGCGGTGTTCACGATACATTGCGGCAAGCGCACCCCGCAAGAGGTTATAACCAGGCAGTTGGCGGAGGAGGTCACTAGTGGCCACGTAGATTGGCGTTTGGCCCAGGCCCCCCGTCTTATTAACGGCCATCTCATGGTCAAGGTCACTTAGGTCCCGTTCCAGCTCCTTCTTCTCGACCAAGAGGGAAGCTGGCCGGTACCCTGCACGCAAGGCCCGTTCGATTACCTTGGGACTCTCCGCAATAAATAAACCCGGATTAGGCTCCCGAGAATGAAAAAGCTGGGCCTCATTGAGACGAACATAGGGATCCAGACTGGCACCATCTAAGTTTGTAAGAAAAATTAAGTTATGCATAAAATCTACCTTATTCGTGAATATAAAATAAAGAGGCTGTCCTGACGCGACCTACCACATCATGAACAACCTCTTTGCAATAAAGTCGGAAATACAAGAATTATTTTGCATCCCTTACAAATCCCGTCATAATAGGCAGGAGAGCACTTTCAAATTGTAGCGACCGAAAACAGCGACCGAGTTTTATTCAGCCATAAATTTTGCAAATTTTGACACAGCCTTCTTCTTGTGCTGCTTTCCAAGATGCACATATAGATCAAGAGTTGTCCTAATTGTTGAATGTCCCAATCGTTCTTGCACATCTTTTGCCTGTACTCCAGCAGAAAACAGCATACTAGCGTGAGTATGTCTAAAGCCATGTGGACTAATGTATCTCAGCTTATTAGCAGCTGCAATGTTGTAATCCCATCGTCTTACATCTTGACGAACAAAGACCCCTTCTGGACGTTTTGGATTACAAAAAATATATTCACTATTAAAAGCCACGTTTGATCTGGTAAAATTGTGCCATTTCTTTAAGGTCTTTAATGTACCATCATCAATATCAATAGTCCGTATACTAAATTTTGTCTTAGGCTTATCAATGACAATTTTATTATGTTCCTTGGTATCAACGCTTCGCGAGACACTAATGGATTGGCTAAAGATATCAATATCAGTCCACTTTAATGCTAGCGCTTCACTCGGTCTTAAGCCCGTATAAGCTAACAAGCGAAAGTATGTGTAGTAAATAGGATTATTATATTTCTTGCAGGCATTTAGAAATAAACACAGCTCATCCTTACTATAGTAATTTGTAAAAGGATGCGGATCTTCTTTAAGCCTTGGTTTTATGACCTTGGCCATTGGATTTGAATTAATCAATTCCATTCGCCAACCGTAATCCAATATTTTTCTAGCATACGCAAAAATTCGCCGATAGCTCTTAGGATACCTATCAAACCACCGATTAACAATAGTTTGGCATTTAATCACGGTTAATTTATCTAAGTAGAATCCACCCAGTGAACCTAAAATATGCTTGTGAACTAATTGATTGACGGTAGTATAAGTTGAAGGCTTTACCGTAGTTTTATACTGAGGTAACCACATATCTACTAAATCAGAAAACCTATACCTTTTATTATCAGGAATAAATTCTCCTTTTTTTATTGCCTTCTTCATTTTTGCTAGAGCATCCAATGCTTCATCATAGGTTTTAAAAGATCTCTGCCGATGAATAGTAGCGCCATTAAGTTCATTTACTCCAACATATAACCGAAAAGAATAAGGCTTTGACTTACCAGGCGTATATATAATTTTATTTAGTTTCTTCATTATTTAACCCTTCTATTACTGCTACCTCAAGCATCACAGTAACAAGTGGTTCATTACCATGATATACCTGCATGTAATAAAAAAGAGCCATTTTCAGGGCTCTTTTTTAGAATATTTTCTCCTACTATTGTTCCTTAGTTTTTAGCCAATTAATATAGGTCTGTTTACCATACATTTTTTGATTATCAACAATAGCAACAGGCAGTCCTGCTTTCACAAACTTCCGAATTGTAGGCTTAGTAAAACCTGTCCAATCGGCAAATTCATTTAATTTCAAATACGGTTTAACATTTATATCGTCAACTAATTTCTGATGTTCCTTTATCGCTAAAGTGATTTGATCACTAATACTTTTCAATTGTTCGGATGTAAATAATACTTGTAACTTATTCATTATTATCATCAATCCTTACTTTGCATTTTCATTATTTAACTACTTGCTTTTCAAAATTAAGATTTCATGTTTTAACTCGCTAATTTCTTTATGCAATTTATCGTAAGCATTAACTGGATAATACATGCCAACAATACAATGATCATCATTAATTACATTGATTGGTAATTGTTTAGCATTGCCCATCTCATTTACCTTGACAAAATATTTTAAGAATAATTTTTGTTTCACGTTAATTGCTTGATTGATTTGATAGTCCATTATTTTTCTCCTACTAATCATTGAAGTCAAACGGAACAAAAAGTTTAGCAATTTGTTTATTTTTCCCAAGTTCTTCGCGATAAATGGCAAAATTGTGATGCCAATGCTGTAAAGTATATGCATCAGAAGTATTTTCATAGTTGAACAATCTATCTGGTAGGACGTTATATTTTGTGAGCATGTCTTTCATTTTTCCATTATCCAGAGCCTTATTACCAGATACAATCACGTTACTATAATAATTTCCTTGAAAATGCTTCCTCTGAAACTTCAATCCCAGAGATTTAATTTGGTCCTTAAATGTGCGGTATGATGCTGCAACTAAATGCGTATGATTCTTGTAGGTCTCAAAAAGATTACTAGTCCCCATCCCAATCAGATCAAACGGGCACGTAATGTGTTGCGCTTCGAGGAACTCCAAAAGTGATGAATTAATGTTTGACAAACTACTTTGAGCAGAATTCTCTTGGCTAAAAATCAAGCCTAAATCTTGTTTGCTCATAGTAACAAGTTTAGACGCGTACTTGATGATCAAGTAGAACATTACTTTTTGAACCGTAGGATTGTTAATCCAAGCTGCTGCATCATCATTGGGGATGTCAACCTCATCATATAGTTTGGCATTACAATTAAAGACAAACATACGGTCTGCTGTACCCACCTGTCGAATCTGTGGTAGAGCATTGGTAGCAATCACAATTAATGATGGTAACTTCACATCATGGTACTGCTGGAATTTGGCGGCCCCAGACATTGTCTTACCACTGATGATTCCATTGATGGCTGTACCTGCCTTTGAAGAGATTGCATTATTTTGACTGTCTGTCTGAAAATCATCGAACCATAGCGTCAATTGCCCTTTTTTTGTGTCATTGGCGTCGATCAGATTAGGATCTGTTAAAGCCTTATTAACATTTGATTCCGAGGTTAAAATACTTGAAGTATTACTTTGTGTGTTGTTAAAAATCTTTTCTAATAAACTGACTAAGACGGTTTTCCCTGCTCCTGGAACTCCTAGCAGAATGAAGAAGCGACGTACTTTGGCCATGATTCCAGTGTTTTGCAGTGGAATGAAGCCAAGCATATATAACAGTTGTTCTAGCTTGCCACCACTAATATGCGTCAAGAATTGGATAACTTGTTTATATTCTTCGCTAGCTTTAAGCTTAGAATCCTTATCAATGTCAATATAATCAACGTTGACATAGTTTTCCATTTTTCCCACTAATGGCGACGCAATCTGAATATTGCCATCTGATTGGATGGTAATGGATTGATTAGGCGACTTGAATCCATCATCCAATTTATCATTTTCGAATTTTGAGTCCATCAATTGAGCATGAACATTCTTTCTAGCGTTCATAATATTGTCAAACTTTGAGTCTGGAAGAAATTGATCAATCAAGCCATTAACAATAGTAGGCTCTGCTGTATAAATATGATGATCATTCAATACCATGAGTTGACTATCAACAAGTAATGAACGTGGATCGTTATATACTTTCTCAGCAATAATTTGCTTCCTTAAGGCATTGTATTTCAACGTATTATAGAGTTTTTTAGTTAACTTATTAGCATCCATATCATGCTCTACTGCCCAGATCTGTAGCACCATGGCTAGCTCGTTATATAGGTAAGTATTCTTGGTTAGGCTATCTTTATTCTTATCAATAATATTATCCAACCATTCTTCAATCTTATCGTCGGTAATAGTAGCAATCGTGATTGGCAAGCTGTCAATCAAGCTAAAATTAGAATGTAATTTTAGAAACTCATCAACATCATCAATTTCATTTGCCAAAATAGTTTGCCCAAACAAATTAATCCGATCACCTAGCTTAGATTTAGAAATAAAGACCTGATTAAATAATGAGGCTTTGGTGAATTCATTAATATAAGACTTGACACCCTCACTATTCTTTTTGTCAACTGAAAAAGTATAATAGTACTCTTTAGGCGTCTTACTGTGAATATCTGCAAAGCCAGCTTCCTCTAAAATTTCATCTAATTTTTTTGAAATCTTATGTAGTACTTTTACATTACCGTTTAATTTGTTGTCTTTAAAAATAGTTCCTTGCATACTTTAATTGCCCCTTTTTCAATCCGTTCTGCTTCCAACAATGCTTTTTCGTCACAGCTAACTGTTTCATCGTTTAATGAATGACCTGTTAATCTTCGATAAGCACTCTTCATATCAAACTCATGATTACGGCATTTGTATTCATCATCGTTATTGATAAGAAGGTATTCAAGGTCATTCTTTACAAGGCAAAAATCATATTGCTTAACGGAAAACGTTAGATACTTAATTTTCTTGCAATACTTTTCTTTAAACCGTTCGAACTTTTCATCACTATAATTAGTGACAATGAACCCATCATTAACACAATTAATTACGTTTGATAGGCCCCAGTAATTCAGCATGTCGAAGACCATATTCATGCCACTATACATAGCCTTATAGCGGTTGATACTGTGTTCTACTTTCGTCTCACCAATTGTCGAACAGTATTTATTTAATTCATGTTTAAGCCTTTTCCTTTTTACAACTAAACGTTTATCGGTAGGATAGTCAGGATCCGCTTCAATCTTTTTCTTTTCCAAGAACATTTTTTCATGCTTATCATCTAGCAATCCTAATTGGTAAGCCATTGTTGGCAACAAGGAATGGACATCAATCTGTGCTACGTTTCGTACTGTACATTTCACGTACTGGTAAATGCCATTTCCAGTAAAATTAAGACGTTCTTTTTGATAGCCCTCATAAGGACCACTTGCTATTAATGTTGAAAGAAATTGTGGAGGCAATAATTTGATCCTTTCTGGTTCCTCTTCAACATCTTCTGGTCGCTGATTAAACTCTGGCGTTAAATGCAATTGTTCTGCCATTAGCAAGAAACTAGGTGTGCTAGGCCAATACATAATGCCATTTTTCTTTTTAATTTTTGCCAATAGAAAAACTCCTCTCCAGTTTCGTCTAAACAGCAAACTGAAAAAGAGCATACTAAACTTGCCTTTATCTATAATAAAGGTTATAATAAAAGTACGTGTAAATATATACAGTGGTAAGTGGATATATTTATACTCTTTTTCAGTTTTGCTGAATAGAAGGTTAAGGTTTTCAGATTTTGCTGCCCGGCGATTTCTGAAACCTTTTTTATTTTGCAATAATTATTAAATAATTATTGTTATTTATATAATAACCCACCAGTTCGAAAAGTAAATAGCTTTTGCTTGACTATTTATCTCATTAATTATATAATAATAATTAAGAAATGCGATACAGGCTGTTATTATGGGGTTTTCAGCTTGTGATAAAAAGCAAAATATCGTGCAAAAAATTTATTAAGTTTTTCTTAAGACAATAATTTCCGTTCTTCAAGCAAGAAGAACGGTTTTTATTTTTTAAACAAACGTCAGTAATGTTCATCAACTTTTGAGTATTTGAACAAGACTTCCAATCCCTAAACAACGGAGTTATCCTGTGGTCATAAAGTTTATTCAGAAAAGGGATTAATAGAAATGACTGAATATGGATATGCCAGAGTATCGACTAAAGGGCAAAGCCTTAACGATCAAGTAAGTCAATTAATGGAAATAGGTATAGATAAAAGTAATATTTATTCTGAGAAATTTACTGGCACGACAACAAATAGGCCTAAGTTTGAGGAACTAACTAATAAAGTAAGAAATGGTGATACTATTACAGTAACCAAGCTTGATAGATTAGCTAGAAATACTAGAGAAGCGTTAAATGTACTTGATCCATTAATGAGCAAAGGCATTAAATTTAATGTACTCAACATAGGCATACTTGAAAACTCTACAATTGGTAAGCTGGTTAAAACTATTCTTCTTGCAGTCGCAGAAATGGAACGTGACATGATAGTTGATCGCACTCAAGAGGGGAAACGTTATGCTAAACTGCATAAGAGGGACTACCATGAAGGTCGTCCAAAAAGATTGATTACACCTCACTATCAAGCGGCATATGACTACCTCATGGATCACACCTACAAAGATACAGCTAGGGCTTTTGACATTTCTGTTTCTACACTCCAACGCATTAAGAACCAAGTTGAAAATGGATAATTCCACTAGCCCCTTTTTATTTGGGCTATTGATGTTGTAGTGAGAATTATAAAGATGATTAGCCCTTCTTGCTAAGTGTAAAAGTACAAATATTCAGTCAAAGACTATATATATTAGTTTAATTACTATTTTCACCCCTATTCATTATCTTTTTACTCTTTATTTTCTCTTAAATTTTATCAATATAAAAAGATTGACTTAAGAAGTTGCACTTCTGCACTTTTAATCTCTTATACTTGATATGACAACATTTATAGCATTTTTATTAGTTACACTAAAATTCTTAAATTCAACTACAATAACAGTCCTAATCCCTACAGGCAGTAAGGATTAAGCATGGTGCAGTTAAAAGTGTTAAAAAGGCATCACTTTCTTGCACTATTTCTTCTTTAAAAATTTATGTCTAATTTTTATGCTTAAATTAGTGTTAATTTATCACCTTAAGTGTCACCCTATTTCTTCAAAATTGCACCTAAACCTGCACTTTTTTACGACAGTGAGAATAAAATAATATATTCCTTATCACTAATTTCTGATATTATTCCTACTGCTTTACTCACACAGCCTGTTCAACTTTTTTTGAGATTGAACAGACTTTTTATTTAGAACTTCATTAGTTCTACAGTAAGGAGTGACCATTACTATGACAAAGTATGGCTATGTTTCTGGCTGGCTAAAAGATGAAGTTAGCAAACAAGATAGCTTTAAATGCCAAGCAAAAATCTTATTAAGTATGGATATTCCCTACGATCATTGCTTTGCTGACGTTTTTAGGAGTAATAACAACAAAGAAAGGTATCAGCTCTTTAAATTCCTTACAACCATTGCTCAAGAGGGGGATATCTTAGTCGTCCCCACCCTAACTTGCTTATACAGCAATGTACGAGAGCTTTGTTGCCTGATGTATATCGTTGAGGACACAGGTATTACTATTCAATCAGAAGATATGTATCTTAGTGATGATAGTGATAGCAGTGATTGGATCCTTGCATCACAGTTAGCCCACCTTGACTATCTACATTATTTGCGCCTGAAACGCACTTCTAAGCTAATTAAGAAGGACAAGCACCAATTGTCCTTAAATAAAGGTGGGCGTCAAAAACGCGTTATCACGCCTAAATATCGCCAAGCATATGCTTACTTGCAAACACATACCTATACTGCAACGGAATTAAAATTTCACCTTTCAAAATCTACTCTTTACAGGATTAAAAGGCAAATTAATAACAGAAAGCAGCCTATTAATACGCCACAGAGTTATGATGCCAGTCGAGGTGATTTGCAATGAAGAATAGAGAACTAGTATATTGGGTAGATCTTACTGGACCTGCAGCTCTAGATGAAATAGTCAGGCTTACTATCATGGACACTAACGATAATGTATTATTCAATCATACATTTAATACCAAGCTTGTAGATTGGTGGTACTCTGAGTTAAATGGTATCAAGCCTGAGAATACATATAGTGAAAAGCCATTTGAATCTTACAAAGACGAGATACAATCAATATTTAATGATGTTAGCAGGTTGATTACATTCAATGCGTCAAACTTTTTCTTAGAAAAACAAGGCATTAACTTGTCTAAGAAAAAGATCGATGATTTAGCAGACCCCTTCAGAGTCGCCGGGGATGCTACTGATACTATAGATAACCTATGTATCTATTATGGTTATGATTTACCTACTAATATCTACAATCGTACTGGACTTGATTACGCGAAAGCGATCAATTATTGTTGGCATGAGATGGAAAGATACAAAGAAGCCCAAGAAAATAAATAACCCCCACAAAAAATAAGCTATGAACACCCAATAACGTTCATAGCTTATTTTTGATTAAGGACTAAATTCCTGTAAGCAGATTCCAATAATATTTAGTAGTCTCTCCTCAATAATTTTCTTGGAATGGCAGATTGCAAGAAATAACTTGAACGAATTTAGTGACGCAGATTAAGCAGGAAGATCTCGATTGGTGTGCGCCAG